>CAZYDL010000052.1:0-14797 GCA_964646305.1 uncultured Desulfobacula sp.
TCTCACCTGTTGTGTTATGTACCCTGATATTGGCAATATTGTTGAGCCACTTTATAACTTGATTTTGAACATCGGACAGGTCCTTAAATTGTTTTAAAGGCAAAAAATTATGCCGGATGTAATGAATGCTTCTTTCAACTTTACCCTTTTCATAGGGTGCCCTGATATTGCATGCAACCGGAGTAATGCCAAATGGAAGTAAAAAACCAAGAAAGCTGTCATTAAAACGCACCAGTGAGCCTGCCCTTTCTGTTACAGCTGTGAGCATATTGTCCACCACAATTTCCTTAGGTGTACCACCAAAATATCTAAAGGCATCAAACAGAGCCTGATGAAGCACATCCTGGCTTTGACTATGGGTAAAAGCAACATAAAGCATTCTGCTATAAGATTCTATTACAGCAAGCCCATACAGTTTTCTTTTTGTATTTTTATATGTGATTGTCCCAAAATGCCCCCAGTCAATCTGCATCTGCTGGCCAGGATCTGACTCAAACCTGCAATAAGCTTGTTTGTTACTGGTGTTTCTTATCTTGTGCAAAAACTTACGAACTATGGTTATTTCTCCATCAAATCCTAGCTCTTGTATTTTGCGTAAAATAACTGGAGCTTTAAGCTCTGGATATTGCTTTATCTTCTGGCGAATATAATCATAGTATGGTGCAAGTTTATGTACTCGACCACGTCTTGTTGTTTTCAATTGGGGAGAATCAAGATACTTGGATACTGTCTTTCTGCTGCACCCGACACATTTTGCAATATCCCGATTTGACATACCTTCATTTTTTAACCTATGGATTTCAAAAAGTGTGCGTTGATTTATCATGTTACATCCTTTTGCCAATTTGCTGTACCAGCTCAGATATAAGCTTTGCTCCAGGGGGATGAAAAGGCAGCTCAAGCACCTGGAAGATTCTACCATTATATTCAATCAGATCTTTTTTAATAAGGTTGTCCCTTGCCTGATTATAAACATCATGGGCTAATCCTGTATAAGAACAAATACTCTTATCACTGTAATATGATAATCCATTGTTATCTGATGCCAGCACCAAAAACATATACAAACTTTTTTCTTCATTGCTCAGACACCCATAAAATCCTTCTGTTAAAAATCTGTGGGGGATAAAACTGAACCCGCCATTTATTCTCCTGACACGACACGGATTTAATATTGATTTTTGCATAATCTTGCCTCCTTATAATTATTAAATGCCAAATCCATATCATGCTTGTATGCTTATGTCCTTGAGTCCATCTTTGCAATTTTCTATAACCCTTTTACATTACTCTTAAAAAAACTTTTGCCGCGTCCATCTTTGCAATCACAGGAACTAACCAGAATTGACCTGATGACATTATGTCTACAGGCCTTACCGCATCTTTTCTCACGTCCATCTTTGCAATAACCAGATTGCCAGATTGCACTTTTTTTAACCTGTTCTTGTTGCGCAATCTTTGCAAAGCCCTGTTCCGTTCTGCTTTCTCAGGATTGTTCAAGCGATAGTTCTTCCAATAATCTCTATTGGAACTAAGCCATTTTTTTTGACTTATACGCTGATCCCTTTTGTAATCAGGATCTGTTTTTATCTTATGACGCTGCCAGTCTGCCTTTCTGGTTTTTTGGCATTTAGCAGCTGAACAATAATTTTGCTTTTTATTTCTCGGAGTAAAAAAAAGACCACAACTCAGGCAGGGAACTTGTTCCATAGCACCTCTCTACACAATTAAATCATATAGGAACTTAAAACTATGGAGATATAATGAGAAGAATTAAAAATAAAATAAGAATTAGATTATTTTTAAATTTAGAATTGAATTAAATGAAATGAATTAAATGGCTGGGGAATTATAAATCCTGTTTTTGGGAAAAATTAAAGTCCTGATCACAATTGCAACTATCATTATGATTATGATCAATAGTAAGGTATTGAGAGAAGCTCTATTTATGTATTTTTTCAACATTTTGTTTTACTTTTTATTCCTCCATACCAAGAACATTTTTTTTAATCAGTGATATTTTTTGGGCAATATTTTCTTTTGAAATTGCCATGATTGGAATTATAATGTTCTTAGGCACCTCTTCACCTTTTAGGTGTTTATCAAGAGCTCGAACGGCTTCTTTTCCCATAAGATAAGGCTGTTGCATTGCAGCTCCAAGTATTTCTTCATTTTGTATCAATTTAATAAATTCGGGTTCTGCATCAAAAGTCAATAAAAGAATATCATTACTCTTTTTTGTATCCGCAATTGCCCGTAAAGCTCCTTTATATCTATTAGACCCCTGTAACCATATTGCTCCTATGTTACTATTTTGCTGTATTAGTTCCATACAAAATAAGTAAGTTTCTTCTTCTGAAAACGTTGATTGTTGTTTTATGCCAACCCCCTTGATAGCAGCCTCATCCATAGCTTTCATAAATCCAGCTGTTCTCGCTTGCCCGTTCTTTCTTTTTTGAGGAATAGCCACAATCCCCACCGTGCTCTTTTCCAAACCAAGAGAGATCATTTTTTTGGTAAGTATCTGGCCAATTTTATAAGCACCATCTAAATTGTTTGAAGAAATATAGGATATGTATTCACCATCATCTGTACCAATATCGGAAATTACTACTGGAATACCTGCTCTATTAGTGAGTTTGAGAATAGTAGCACAAGCAGAGGAACTAGTAGGAGATACAATTATACCGTCTACCTTATCTTTAAGTGTTTTAACGATAAAATTCAACTCATTTTCACGATTATTTTCTGCACTATAGACCAACAATGTATATCCATTATGTATTGCCTCTTTTTGAATCCCTCGTTTCATAATGTCCCAAAAGGGGATACTAATATCTGAGACAATATATGCAATTTTTTTTGTCAAAATTTCTTTTGAATAAGCTAATTGAGATATAGTCAAAATAAAAATTATAAAGAGTAATATAACTAAAAATTTTGATTGGAATTTCATGGGAAACATAGTAGCCTCCAAAGATAAATTTTAAATAACTAAAGCATACAATGTCTGTCAATATTCAGCATAGAAATTAACATGAAAGGAATCATAAAATCAAGCATGAGAGACTAATTCTCCCCCGATATTGTACACATTATTAGGTTAAGCCTCTTCTTTCTTCCGTTATTTTTTGCTCATAGAAGAAACCGTTCTAATCGATTTTTCCATATTTATCCAAAATCTGTACTGTTAAAATATTATTAATCGGTACAATATATTTCTTAATATGCCGTGAAAAGAAAATATATCTTTTTACGCGTACATTTTCCAATATCAGATGGGTTCCAGTATCTGACAACCCAGCAACATTAGCGTTAGAAATTTTTTTGGCGTTCAACCCAGAATCTGTTTCTTTGAATATCAGTTTAACTTTTTTATCCACTAACTTAAGGTAATCACCAACTTTTTTTAACTTAAACAGACCATCTATTTGAAAATGTACATTGTTATTGTTTTGATTCATCCCTATCCTACAATCTTATATCTCTACTGGTTACAATTGTGATGCCTCAAGGCTCTTCTTGATGCTCTATCCACAAGTGTGAATAATTTATCTAACTCATCTTTTTGATGAGATTTCTTATGACCACGTACTTTTACAAATTCGCAGTTTAATTGATCTACTATTTTAAAAAATTCCTGATATAGTTTGTAATTTTTAATACGCTTATTTTTTTTGGATCGATAATTATTCAGCTCAAACCGGGAACGCCTTCCAAAAAGCCCTATGATATTTTGAGAATCTGTATAAACCACTACTTTTTTATCCAATCCTTGAATACTGGTTAAAGCCCAGAGCAAGGTCTGCAATTCCAGTTTAGTTGAACTTGTCTGATCAAATCTTTTCACTTTTACACGCATTTTTAATGCTTCAAAAGATAGCGGTTCGGGTGGTATAGACAAATAAGCCCCATATCCAATCTTTGACTGGGGATTTACACTTGCATCTGTAAATAGTTTTAAGGTCGTCATTAAGATCAGGTTCTTGTATGCTTGGATATTAGTTTGTCCAGATGACCTGCAAAAGCATTTCGATTCTTTTGGTTTAATGCTGGCGGGCCACCGGTATCTATGCCGCCTGCCCGCAAAGTGTCCTTGAGATCTCTCATGTTCAGGCGTCCTCTGATATTGTCTGAAGAATACAATTCACCACGGGGGCTGAGTGCATGACCTCCATTTTCCAACACCTGGGCTGCCAAAGGGATATCACTTGTAATGACAAGGTCTCCAGGTTCAAGTCGTTTCAAAATCTCATCGTCAGCAACATCAAAACCAGATGCGACCTGCAATAACTTGATCCACTTTAAACGTGGGATACGCATGGGTTGATTTGCAACAAGTGTTAATTGCAGCCTTGTACGCTGGGCTGCTTTATATAAAATATTTTTAATCACCACAGGGCATGCATCTGCATCTACCCATATTTTCATTTCATACCCCTTTGGATAAGTTGATATCTTCTTTTACAAATTCCTAATGCTCATGTAGTATAACTTGTTTTGAATCAGGAGGCCAGGCAAAATTTTGTACGCCTTTTCTCCTGCAATTTGTCAGGCATTGTTGAATATTAAACCATGCCCGTTAAAAGAACTTCTCTTTTTTTCTATAAATTTATCATTTGTGTATGAGGATAGCACCTGTTTCCAAAATTCCAGGGCCAAATTATTTTTTAATGAGACAGCAACTTCCCAATTACCGGTAAATTGTGCAAATACATGTTCAGCCAATCTGCGACCATACCCTTTTTTCTTATATTCTTTTTGAATGTAGAACTCTGCAATGGCAAAGCCATGATTATTGAATCTCAGGTGTTTATTGACCAAGGCAAAGCCAATTATAGATTCTAATTCCATTAAAACATAGATATGGCAGTCATCTTCAGCCTCATATCGTTGTAAATTTTTCAGTGCGCCTTCACACCATGCAGTATGATTAAAAATTTCAAAGAACTGACTCATATAATCCAAATACTCTTTGAAAATCGGTTTGATTTTTTCAATTGATTTTAGTTTAACAATCATTTTTTTCATCCTGATGTTTGTTTTTATAGACACAAAATCATACTACATTCTCGTAGGATTTTACCCTGTATCTGTTCTTGAAAACCCGGGGGCTGTCAAGTCCAAGATAAGAATGCCTCCTTTTGCGCTTAGTTTCTGCCCTTCAGGGTATAAAATACTTCAATATATTCAAAAATACAACTTTTAGAGTATGAAAAAATGACTCTGCGACAACATCCTTTCACTTGACTTATTCATTTTTTATAACTTTTTAATGTATCTTTTATGCAATAAGATTCATTGAGCAAACGCTATGACAATTGAATATAATAAAAAAATATTTAATAACAAAAAGGTATCAATTCCTTGACAACATCCCCTCAATCACAATAAATTCAACAATAAACATAAGCAATTTATAACAGGAGCAACCTTTGTCACTCACCAAACAAACAGTCATTGAAAAAATCTCAGTTAAAAACAACCAGATACCGGCACAAGCAAAAAACAGTCTTGAATCTCTCCTTGAAATTATGAAAGCAACTCTGGCATCTGGAGAAGATATAATGGTTACAGGATTTGGCAAATTTCAGGTAAATAAAAAAGCACCGCGTAAAGGAAGGAATCCTGCTACTGGTGATGCTATGGTGTTGAAGGGGAGGAGAACTGTTACTTTTAAGTGTAGTGATGGATTGCGAGATATAATAAATAAGGGAAAATTATAAATGAACAGGCAAAAATATTTTCTGCCGGTTATATTTCTCATTTTAATTACACTTTTTGCATGTAGTGAAACACAAGAAAAAGAGGAGTTTAACCTAACTGCAGAAGAATTAAATACAGCGATACAATCTGGTTCTGATTTGATAATCCTTGATGTAAGAACTCCTCCAGAATTAGTTGGCCAACATGGACAAATTAAAGGTGTAATTAATATTCCTGTCCAGGTGTTGGAAACAAGGATTAATGAACTTGATGAATATAAAAACGAAAATATTGCTGTCATTTGTCGCTCTGGTAATAGATCAGTTCATGCTACAAAATTATTGCTTCAAAATGGATTCAAAGCAAAAAATGTTCTTGGTGGGATGAAAGCTTATAATAAATTAAAATAATGATGGCTCTTAAAATCCCATACGACCAATTAAATCCAGAAACCTTACATGGTGTTATCGAAGAATTTGTCACCCGTGACGGTACTGACTATGGAGACATTGAAGCCTCTCTGGAAACAAAAACATCACAGGTACTTGGGCAGCTTAAATCAGGAAATGCTGTAATTGTTTTTGACCAGGAAACTGAAACCTGTAATATTTTGAGGAGTGATGATCCTATTTTGAAGAAAATTGAGGATTGATTTATTTTGCCGAATTTTTATAAAAAAGAAAATAACCAATGAAAATTAAATACAATTCTCCAGTTATCCTTACATATTCAATACTTTCAATATGTGTTTTATTTTTCTGTAGCAGTGCTGTTTTAACAAAATATTTTTCTTCGCCAGCCCATTTATCTCTTTTAGACCCATATTTTTTTATCAGATTAGTTTTATATATTGCAGGGCATGGAAGTTGGCCACATTTGATAGGCAACCTGATGATAATCCTTCTTATTGGACCATTGCTTGAAGAAAAATATGGATCTGGCAAACTTTTTGAAATGATTTTAATTACTGCCATTGCCACGGGATTATTAAATGCGTTTTTATTCTCAAACTCCCTTATAGGTGGAAGTGGTATAGCATTCATGCTGATTGTACTGGGTTCATTTTCAAATATAAGGTCAAAAGAGATTCCTCTGACTTTTATAATCATTGCAGCACTTTTTATTGGCAGTGAAGTGACCTCATCTTTGAAAATTGATCAAATTTCACAATTCAGTCACCTTGCTGGTGGTTTGATTGGAGCTGGTTATGGATTTATTAGAAGTGGTAAAAGATAAGCTTAAATAAAAGTTTTTTTGCTTGACCACAAATCACAAATTTAGCTTAGATACTGCACTGAGATTTTTCAATTAATTGATTTTATTCTACATTTACCATGACATTTTTTATATTTTTCCATGCTCCCGCACCAGCATGGCTCATTACGACTAATCTTTACAGGTTCAAGCAAAACACCATCGAGATAATACCATTGGTCATTTTCATAGATGAATTTTGAATTCTCATGTAATTGTTCTATCTCATTATTTTTATAAAAGGCAGCAAATTCCACATATCCAACTCCTTGGTTGATTTGACCTTTATCTGTTTTCAATACTTTCAAGCCAAGCCACTGGGTTTCATTAATTGTTTGCGCCAATATCTCACGCTCATTTAGCTGCTGTTTAGAATGATGATGTGTAGAAATCAAGTATTCAATATCCTTGATACAAAATGCAGAATATCTTGATCTCATCAACTGCTCTGGAGTTTTTGGTTTTAACTTTCCAGATATAAAGGGGAAGCAGCACTCTTTATAGCGGTTTTGACTGCCACAGTAACAGGTTGCTTTTTTGTCATTGTTTTCCAATATACATTCCATCATATTCTAAAGTGCAAAGAGGAGTACCTGCTGAATTTACCCCACTGTTTATAACTTCTCCTATAAAAAGAGTATGGTTGCCAGGGTTATGGCATTCTTTAACCTGTAATTCAAACCATGCTATGCAATCTTTTAAAATTGGTGCTCCTGTTTTTTTAATTTCCCAGGATATACCAGTAAATTTATTTCCAGGATCAGGTCCTTTAAATCTTTTCAATATATCTTTTTGTGATTTGTCCAGCACATGAAGTGCAAAAGTATTACTTTTTTCAATCAGGTTATGAGAATATCGGTTTGGATGGACAGCTACCATGATTAGTGGAGGTTCATATGACACCTGAGCCACCCATGAGGCTATCATTCCATTAAAAACACCATCATTTTTGATAGTTAAAACATAGATTCCATATGTCATTTGACTAAATGCTGTAAGCCATTCTTTTTTCATTTTAAAACCTGCATGATTATATCCTTCGCTACATCATAAATTTCAGGTGCTTTGCTTGCTTTTTGTAGACACAAAGCCCTGCTGTATTTTCGTATGTTTGCTGGTTATATATATACTAAGGTATGGAAAAAATACACATCTTGTGGATATAGCCGGATAAAGTTCTGTATCCAATAGTGTTAAACAGCGTTGAAAAACAATGCTGCGGGGCAGCCTGCCTGCATAGGCATACCCATAGACTTGAGTATGGCACCTGCTATCCGTAATTTTTTATTCAAATTATGACTGATTGTGTATATTCACAAGTTGAAAGTGCTGACACAATATGTAATGATGTCTTCCAAGAAAAAATACTTTTACGAATAAGGAACCTTAGTAATGGAAAATGTTGCCGTCATTGGGGCAAGCCCGAAACAAGAGCGATATTCCAATAAAGCAATCCGGCTGTTGGATGAATACCAACACACCCCGATACCGGTTGCACCAAAGCTGGAAACGATAGAAGGAAAAAAAGTATATCAAAGCCTTGCTGATATCCCAGAAAAAATTGATACTGTCACCATATATGTGGGACCAGCAAGACAAGATGCTATCATAAAAGATATAATTAAATTAGCCCCTAGGCGTGTAATTTTTAATCCAAACACAGAAAACAAATCCGTATATAACCAATTAGAAACAGCTGGAATTAAAGTGCTTGAAGCCTGCACCTTGGTGCTCTTGAAAACCAACCAATATTAAAAGTATTCTGGCAAGTTTTTGGTTTAAGTACAGTGCTGGCTATACAATATCTGTGTTCTCCGGCAAGCATAGAAGTATGCAATGAGAGTGAGCAAGTGGTACTAATAAAAAAACACCATCCTTGATCGGTTGCTGAGAATAAAGGTGCAAGACCGCTATAAAAGATTAGCAGACTCTCTCGATTAAATGAATAATAGGAGATTATCCTCCAGCCTTTACAGCTTTATACCCAAGCGTGTTTAGGTGCTCAACTAAAAAGTCCCGGTGATCCCCTTGAACCTCGATCACACCATTTTTTACCGTACCGCCGGTGCCGCATTTTTGTTTGAGTTTTTTGGCAAGCTCTTTTAAAGATGGATGTTCAAGGGGAAGGCCACTGATTAGAGAAACACCTTTTCCTTTTCTTCCCTTGGTAGATCTTTCCACGCGAATTTTTCCGTCACCTTTGGGAATAGTGTATTTTTTCTTTTTTTTGCAGATACATTCAGCAGATTGTTTTCCGCAGGAAGGGCATATTTTACCGAACTCTGTGGAATAAACAAATTTGCTGTTAGAGTCTCTATTTTTCAATTTTAAACATATCCTGACGTATTTTATCATAGAGGGAAACTTTCATTGATGCGTCCCATCCATATTTGTCTGTGATATCTGTCATTGGCAGTATCTCTCCTTTTGTACGATTCAATTCCCATATTTTTTTTATACTACCATCTGAGCCCTGGCGATACAAACTTAACTTAGTGTTTATTAAATTAGGCCAGTCAAAATTTTGTACGCTTTTTTTCCTGCAACGTGTCAGCTCATTGAAAAGAGAGGTTAAACAGTGCTGATTTTTTCTGTTTCAAAAAGAGAACACCATGCATCCACGAGTTTTTCAGTCCTGCTGTCAAGCCTTTGTGCAATTAGATTGCTGATCCTGGCGCTTAATAGATACCCAAGTTCCGGATCGCTGCTGAACACCTGCTTCAAGCCAGAGGCAGGAAGTAAAATAACTTCACACTCTTTTTTACATATTGCTGTAGCCGTCATCCGTTCGGGTTCTACCAGTGCAGACCATCCAAAAATGTCTCCACTTTTTATATTTTCAATAATAACGGGTTTTTTGAGAATTTCTACATTGGTGTTGATATACTCTTCATATTGGATATCTTTTGTAATGATTTCCTCCTTGAACAGGATAGACAGATTCACATCACCATTGACAAGACCATAAAGATTTTTTGCAGGTTCATTGTTCTGGAAGATGACATTCCCTTTTTCATAAGTCTGCACCATGCTGAATTCCTCAATTTCAGCAAGTCTGTCATGGGCAATACCAGCAAAAAAAGAAAAATTTGACAAATTAATTTTACTCATAACAATCTCCTTTATTATATAAAAAAATAAGGTGAAGACTCTATTTTATCAGAATCAAGAGTCATTTCTATCCGACGGTTAATACCTTTAAAAACTTGAATCTGCTGGAATCTTCTGTCCCAGCCGCCACGGCGCTTCAAGCCTGTCCGCTGCCCCAGCGCATGTCTTGCAGCCACTCTGAACCTCCGATCTTTTATTTTACGCCTGCCGCCCCTGTCAAATAAAAAGTAGTCAATCATTTGTTGTAGCATTTTATGCTCCTGTTTGATTATTTTGTTAATTTTCTTTACTGCAGATACTATTTGATTGACAAATGAAAGAGAAATGCAATGACTATCGATGCTTCAGTCTCGAAGAAATCAATATTAAAGAGAATAAGTCTTTTTTATATGAGTTCCCATTTATATTACTAAAGCAAAAACAAAATAACAAGTCTATTGATGTCAGGTTATGTATGGAAAGAGGATAATCTGGTGAGGTTCATCTATATTGGAGATAGCGCAGATAGTAATTTATTGCCTTGAAAATATTATTTCAGAAAATAATTATTATGTCTTATTGATTCCAATGAATCCAGCTAACATCAATGCTATCCCAAGAAAATAACAATAATTACTATTATTGATAAAATAGTATCCAGCAACAAGCAGGATAATTCCTGCCAACCCCATGAAACAAAAAAAATTTCTCATACTATCCTCAATTCTGAATCTTTAAACTGTTATTTTTAATATTTATTTAAAGGATATGAAAATATTTGTCAAAAAGAAATCCCAAACCCTTATGCTTTGAAATAGTTGCTTTGATTTTTAATCACCACAGGGCATGCATCTACCCATATTTTCATTTCATATTCCTTTGGATAAGTTGGTATCTTATTTTACAAACTCCTAATTTTCATGTAGTGTAACTCGTTTTGAATCAGGAGACCAACTCTTTAAAAACAAATATTAAAATTTGGAGCCTAATTATAATGACAAAAGAAATTTACGATTATGAAGTCAGGTGTAAGACCTGCTATAAAAAATTTAAAACCCAGCTTTTTGAAAGCCATGAAAAAAATTTATGGCTTGTGGATAAAAAAGACTGGTATTGCGAAACGTGTAAAACCGAGTATTTTGAAAAACAGACATCCAAATTGGCAGAATCCCATGCCAAAATAGGCTTTCCTGCACTCATTGGTACCCTGAAAAGAGTTGCCTGGGCAGAAAAAATCAGGGCAGAACTGATAAATAAAGTAAGCTTTTTGAAAAAAAGTCTTGTATTTAATGATGATAAAGAAAAAGAAATATCAGATCTGGCATTTAATCTGTTTTTACAGGAGTGGCAGGAAAAAACAGAAGCCAAATGGTGGATAGATAACAGAAAAATAACTGTTAGGAATATCTCTGATGGAATTAAAAAATCAGCCAGCTCCCTTGAATTTTAAACATATCCTTTTTTTCATCATAATTCTTTAACCCACTTGATCTCCTGTTTTACGAGAGCACTGGTTTCATCATCAAGTTCATTTAATACAGTCATGGCTTTTGATCCTACTATATTACCAATGGCCCACACTGCCATTGCCCGCACCCGTTCATCTGGATTGTCTTTAAAAGCACGGGCAAGATCTGGAATGTAATTCTCATCCCGGCTGTTTCCCATCACTCTTGCAACGTTCATTTTCCACCGCCATATATCTTTATAGGTCATGTAGAACATATGGGGCCATATATTTGCTTCAAAGTATTCTTTGTCCATGTGCAGCAATCGTGACAGTTCAAAATAGCCTGCTTTTGCAACAACTTTTTCATTCAATGGAAGGTCCTGTGCAAGCCAGGGCTGATTTCGCGGACATACATCCTGGCATCTGTCGCATCCATATACAAACATTCCCATGGGCTCCCGTAATTCTAAAGGGGTTAGTCCATGACCAAAATAGGTAAGATATGATATACATTTGCGCGGATCGATACGGCCATTTCCCTTTAAAGCTCTTGTGGGACAGGCTGCAATGCAGCTGTTTTTACACCAGTTTGGACAGTCGATTTCCATGGTTGGCACATCTGGTTTAAATTCCCTGTCAATCACCACTGCAATGGGTAAAACCCAGGATCCTTTACGGGTAACCTTGTTGGAATAAAACAAACAGTTTTTTCCAAAGGTACCCATTCCAGCCCTTGCTGCAGCTACCCTATGGGGTAAATTAAACGGCACTTTTGAATCAATATTGTTATCCCGCAGGAATGATCGAAATGCTTTGATTCGTTTGTACAGTCCGTCATGGGTCACCCGATCATCATCAAGGTAGCAGCGTCCAAAATGTCCCTCCATGGAACATGGGTAGGACTTTCTAAAATAGACTTCCACAAGGACAATGATTGTTTTGGCATTTAATAAAATTGTGGAGGGATCTGTGCCGCTTAACAGATCAAGGCCAACGGCATCAGCCCATCCATATTCTTTGCGTCTGTCAAGGAGAAATTGCCTGTGCTCCGGGAATGGATCTGCCGTTGTAAAGCCAATATCCTCAAAGCCGTTCTTGTGTGCTGCCATTATAATATCAGATTTAGTAATCATTTTAGATCTCCTGAAATGTTTTCAACCTTATTGTATCACCACAGGCTCACCTGTGAATATTTTTTGACAAGATGTCTATTTTTGTTAAATCCCTTTTTTATATTGAGTGTCTATTGAGGGGTGAATAACTTGTCTGAGCTCCTTTTGGGAATCAAGGTTTCCTTTAAGAAGGTTTTCAAAAAGCCTTATTATGCCTGTTTTATCCATTTTTATTTTAGTTTCGGTTTTTATGTCCCTTAAATCAATGAAAAAACTGGAAAAAATATTGGATATATCTTTAATAATATCTGTATTCAAAAAATTAATATTATTATTAATACTATGGTAATTGCCCTCTGTTTTTTTAATTAAAAGCAGCTGATTTTTTAAATTTGTAATGGATGAAGATTTTTCACACTTTTGCAAACACTGCTCATCCATTGTGTTTTTTTCACATCCAATAACCTGATGAAGTAAACATTGTCTGCTGGTCATCAGTAAAATAGGATGATAGATACTATAGTATAGTTTAAAATTTGCAGGCTTGATAATACTTTTTATCTGATATTTACTGATTTCATTGGAAATAAATGAGCCGCAGCTATTAAAATTTTCTTTTAAGCATAAAAGGCTGAAGGAATTAACAATATTAAGATAGGGCCCTGCAATCCAGGGGATTCCTTTTTGATAAGCTTCATAAGCTATCCCGGTATTATTGGTTACAATAAGTTCTGGCTGCAATTGTTCAAGAAATTCTACGGCAGCTTGAAAGTTTTCTCCCATCAAAACCGAGGGGAACCAGGGAATTAATTTTCTGTTTTTTAAGAAAAAATCCAACAGTTTTAAAGATTCATTTTTCAAACAATTGGGAAGTTGAAAAAAGATCTTGGCACACGTTTTATTACATAAGCCCACATCCTTTTGGGAAGAGATTAATACAGATAGATCAGGAGGCTTTTTAAGTATATCTTTATTTAAAAATGGAACATCAATTGGGTCAATCACCTCTTTTGAATCATTTAAGATGAATAAAAGTCTCTTTTTTATTAAAGTGACCTCATTAAAAGAGATAAAGAGATCTTTTTCAAGATGTTCTAATTCTAAATACTCAATGGTGTATCCTGTATCATTTACAGCTTTAAATCTTTCTAATAAAAAATTATAAGTAAGGCACTTGGCAATGCTGTTCTTTTTTGTTGGGACAAGATTAGTTTTGGAAAGCATGGTAAAAGAAGTATCCGGTGTTTTTACCAATACTTTTAAAGGCGTACCAGGTTTACCTGCAATACTGATTGTTAAAGGAATTTTGGCTATACTTAATTGTTTGATTTTATTTTTGACATTGGCTGTAATCTCTCTTTTTTCTTCATAAAGTGCCAGCTTGCCTTGTTCCATTTTTTTATTCGTAGCATATGTATTAATGTCTAAAAGATGTTTAATTGAATTATCCCTGGGATTATCAATAAACATATCCCTATTAATATTTCCCTTTAAATAGGCATTGGAAAAGTCCCGGTTAAAAACTTTATAAAGGTCACTGTTGTCACTATTCAGTCTGTTGTTGTCATAAAAGCTCTGGACCTGTTTTTTCCAGCAATTCACCACTGTATAAACATAATCAAGCCGCTTCATTCTTCCTTCAATCTTTATTGAGTCAACTTTTGCATCATATAATTCTTTTACATCAAAATAGGCTGAATTGTCTTTTAGATTAAGAGGGAAATTTTTATTTTCCAAAGTAGGTAAATACCTGTCCCGGCAAGGCTGGCTGCACCTGCCGCGATTTCCTGAATTTCCTCCAAGAACAGAACTTATGTAACAAATGCCTGAAAAAGAGATACAATAGGAACCATGGACAAAGACCTCAATTGATATATTATTTTTATGTCCACTTAAAACCAATGTTTTTATCTCATTAATATTTAACTCCCTTGACAGGTTAACCCGGGTGGCAGTCAGTTTATTTAAAAAACTTATCTGGCCTTTATTATGGGTATTAAGCTGGGTAGAGGCATGTATTTTAAGATCTTTAAAATATTTTGATAACAGATAAAACAATCCTAAATCCTGAACAATTACCCCATCAATGTTTGTGTTAACCAGCTTATTCAACAGGCCTATAAGAAAGGGAATTTCACTTCCCACTATCAGTATATTAAGGGTTAGATATACTTTACAATTATGC
>CAZYDL010000053.1:0-14660 GCA_964646305.1 uncultured Desulfobacula sp.
CTTCCCTGCATGGAAGGAATCTGTTTTGCCTTTTAAATGAGAGATCCAGGGTCAAGATCAGATGTGGAAATAACAGCGCGCATGGCACCGGCTTTTCTTATATGCCGTGTTAATGCCCTGGTATCCAAATCTTCAATGCCAAGTATATGACTTTTCATAAGGTAGTCTGCAAGATTACCCCTGGACCTGAAATTACTTGGAAAATTCTGATATTCTTTTACTATAAATGCTGCCACCTGGATTCTGTCAGATTCAATATCTTCAGGACATACTCCATAGTTTCCTATCAAAGGATAGGTCATGGTGACCATTTGACCATAATAAGAGGGATCGGTTAAAACTTCCTGATAACCTGTCATACTGGTATTGAAAACAACTTCCCCATTTGCTTCACCAGGTCCGGTAAAACTGGTGCAGGGAAAAATTCTGCCGTCTTCAAGGGCTAATAATGCTTTCATAAACTCACACCTGTTAACCATTATTCAATGGCATTATCATCATTAATACAAACTAACCGCCATGTGGCGGCCCTGATTTGCCGACACACAACAAAATATGAAAGAATCAAAGTTTTCAGCCTGTTCTTTCATATAAAATTTATAAAACAACCCGGGAACACCCCTGATCATTCTGCATATAACCTGCAAAGATTTTTATAAATTAAGACTCTGCAAATTAAGGCATTTTATTAACACAATCAGTGTGATTTTGGCAAGTTAGTTTTAATTTTATCTTAAAATCTGGTATTGCTTTTTTTCAGATAGGTGAAGATTTGAGCTATTCATAAAATTTGACAGCAGGACCATAATCAAATATATTATTAATCAGCACCAAGAATATCCAATTGCGAAAAAGATTTTATCTATTTCTTATTGGAGTTATATTAATTTACACAGATATTAACAAAGGTGTTCTTAAAAAAAACATTCATACCCATTGGACTTACCCCAACTTAGAAGGATCAATCACTGTTTTCCATGAATTATTATTTTCAGCCATTGGAATATCTGCCATTATTGCTCCTTTTACCATGTTATAGTTATTATCAAGGATCATTCAACCATGGCAGAACAACAATATAAACAATCCATACAAAGGCCCCGTTTCTTTAAGGTTTTGCAAAAAAACTGCCTCTCTTTTTTTGCCATCACACCAATGCTGCTGGGAGTCATAGGTCTGGCCGGTCTTTTTCAGGTATTGGTAACACCTGAAATGTTAGCCACCATGTTTCGAGGCATTCCCCTGGTTGACACACTGATTGGCACACTGACAGGTGCAGTCGCATCTGGGAACCCTATGATCAGCTATGTGATTGGCGGGGAGCTGCTGGGCCAGGGTATCTCTCTCTATGCAATCAGCGCTTTTATTCTCTCCTGGGTTACTCTGGGCTTTATCCAGTTGCCGGCAGAGGTGGAGGTATTTGGTAGTCGTTTTACCCTGTATCGAAATATCCTTTCTTTTGTTTTTACCATAATAATCGCCCTGTTAACCACCCTTAGCCTGGGAGTGCTGCCATGAAGAAACAGGACAAGGCCTTTACCTTTAGAGGCAAATATCTCCTTTTAGCTGTCTCTATTTTTTATGGAGTACTGTTTTTATTCAACACTCAAGCAACCCAGCTTGCCCTGCATAAAAGCAGCATGATTCTGATAAAAATTCTGCCTATTTTGACCATTGTTATTCTCTTTACAGCTTTGCTCAACTATTTTTTACAACCTAAACAGCTTGCCGGCCATCTTGGCCGGGAAAGTGGAGCAAGAGGCTGGATATGGGCACTGGCAGCCGGGGTGATCAGCCATGGACCAATGTATGTCTGGTATCCTCTGCTTGAAAATTTACGCTCCCATGGTATGCGGGACGGCTTGATTGCAGTTTTTTTTGCTTCCAGAGCCATTAAAATCCCGCTTCTGCCAATCATGATTGACTACTTTGGCTTGGCCTTCACCCTGGTGCTGTCCTTCTATATCCTGATTGGCGCCCTGGTACAGGGCTGGATCCTGGAAATCCTTACACAAAAATCCATGGACAATTAAGTCCCCCTTTTAACAAAAATATAAAAAATTTTATAAATCTTTTTTTAACTTGAAGCCAATGACTACTTATGATAGCAAAAGGATATTAAATAGTTAAAATATAATTTGGGAGCCAGACTATGAAACAAGGATGCTATACAGCATTAATTACACCTTTTAATCAGGCAGAAGAGCTTGATAAGGAAGGCCTTGAACAACTTATCAATTTTCAAATTGATAATGGTATTACAGGAATACTCGCCACAGGAACCACAGGTGAAAGTCCTACATTCAAGTGGAAAGAACATGACGATGTTATTGCCAGAGTTGCACAGCTTGCAAAGGGCAAATGCGTTAGAATTGCCGGTACTGGAAGTAATAATACAGATGAAGCTTTGAATGGCATGAAAAATGCGGCAAAAAAGGATGTGGATGCAATCCTTATGGTTGATCCATATTATAATGGCCCAAGCTCCCTTGAAATCAGAAAAGAGTATTATGAAGTAGCTGCCAGGGCATATCCTGACATGGAGATCATCCCCTATATCATTCCGGGCAGAACAGGTGCCCAGATGCTTCCCCAGGACCTTGCCATACTTGCAGAAAACTTTGGCAATATATCATGTGTTAAAGAAGCCACTGGCAATCTTGAAAACATGAAACTTACACGCAAATATTGCGGAAAAGACTTTAAAATCTTTTCCGGTGATGATGCTCTTGTTTATGAGATGATGACAGACCCTGAAATCAAGGCCTGCGGCTCTATTTCAGTAATGTCAAATATTGCCCCGAAATTCATGACCCAAATGGTTGCTCTGCTTAACCAGGGTGATACTAATGGTGCCATGAAAATTCAAACTGCTTTAAAACCTCTGCTTGATCTTGTTGTGGTGACAACACAGGAAGAGTCTCAGTTTGGCCAGGTCAGTTGCAGAGCAAGAAATCCACTTCCTTTAAAAACCATGATGCAGATATTGGGAATGCCGGGAGGACCCTGCCGCAAGCCTCTGGGCAAAATGACACAAAAGGGTTTTAATATAATCCTTGATGCACTGAAAAATGTACAAACCAATAATCCAGAGGTCTTTGAACCCATTGCTTTGTGTTTTAATGTAAATATTCAAGAGAGGTTGAATAACCCGGAATTTCATAAAAATCTGTACTATGAAAAGTATTGATAAATGAGGTAAGGCCTTAAATCTCACCTGGCACTTGACAGGGAACTCCTGTTTGGATGGGAACTTACCCATATACAAGGCGCTATGCGCAAAGAGATGCCCATGCATACACTTTTGCAACCAGAGTGCACATGGGCGCATGAGTATTGCAAAAGTTTAAAACAACAAAGTAAATGGGTAAGTTGTCGTTACATACTATTTTGCTTTAAATTCTTCCTGCCCGGTCTGAAAGAAACTGGCATTAAGCCAGTCAAAGCCAAATTGCAACAATTCAATATCATCATTTTTAATATTTGCAATTTTTTCATCAGAAAGTGTATATCTATCAAGGAATGTGCTGTTAAAGACAAAATCTCTGAATTTATCGATATTATAACACACCAGAAAAAACATTGTTTTACTCTCCTGGGAAAGTTTCATACTTTCAGGTAATGATTTTTTCCTGACAATAAGCTCCATCCAGCCGTCATTGACTTGATCTCTAAGATCAACGCCCTGATCCTCTCTCCATTGTGCCACTGTCCACTCTCTGTTTTCATCAAACCCTTTGCAGTGGGATTCTTTCACGGTAAAAAAGAATTCATCTTTTTCACCTGTCTCTCCAGAATAGCTTAAAGAGCCAACTCCAAGGGGATAATACCTGCAGGTTGTGGGACGATCATTGTAAATGGCACACCCCTGCTTATCATCAACAAAGGGACAGGATTTTCGTTTGTCATCAAGGAGTTTAAGCATTACCACGGGAAGATCTGCTTTTTCAAGAAGTTGCGGCGCTGTGAATTCAGCAAGGAACTCTTCAGAAGATATCTCCAGTTTTTTGCGCATGGTTAAAATATCGTACGGGGTAAGCATAATATCAATCCCCCGGCAGCAGTCTGTAAAACATTTAACACCTTTATGGCAGTCAAACTTGAATTTGCTTGATAAACTGAGTTGCTCAGGTGGTATTTCCGATGTATGTATTTTTTTATCTGTCATTAGAATTTTCCTAATTTTAAAATTATAACAATCATTTAAAGCGTGTGGACTATAAAAAAAACAATCAATAATGTCAATAGATTACACAATCTGTTTTCAGGGTAATCACATGGAGATTTAACAGGTGTTCCAACAGGTAATATCCTGTGTGTTCAGCAATCTAATAAAGTTCAAATCCCATGCCTCTGGGTAAAAGGCGACAGAATTCTATTGTATTGGTGCTGGATAAGCTTAATTTTATTCATATTTTGTATAAAAAATTTGACATATATTAATTTTCAAAATAAATACTATGGAAGATGACCCATCAAATCAGTCAAAGGAGTTAAAATGAAAATAAGAAAAGCTGTTTTCCCTGTAGCAGGACTTGGAACAAGATTTATACCAGCCACCAAAGCCATGGCAAAAGAGATGCTGCCGGTTGTTGATAAGCCTATAATCCAATATGCTGTTGAAGAAGCCTTTGAAGCTGGCATAGAACACATTGTTTTTGTTACAGGCCGGGGAAAAAAAGCCTTGGAAGACCATTTTGACAGATCCTTTGAGATTGAGCACAGCCTTAAAGCAAAAGGTAAAGACGATCTTTTAAAGCAGATCCAGGAGCTTGTTCCAAAAACAGGTACCATTATCTATACAAGGCAGAATCAACCCCTTGGGCTTGGCCACGCCATCTGGTGTGCAAGGGATATTGTGGGTGATGAACCCTTTGCAGTGCTCCTTGCAGATGATCTTATCCAGACAGACAAACCAGTACTTTCTGAAATGGTAAAAAAATTTGACAGGTTAAGAGCCTCCATAGCAGCTGTCATGGAAGTTGACAAAGACCAGACAGATAAATATGGTATTCTTGATGCCCAGGAAGTAGAAGAAGATATCGTGCGAATTAATGATATGGTGGAAAAACCAAAGCCAGAGGACGCTCCATCCAATCTTGCCATCATAGGCCGATATATTCTGACTCCAAAAATCTTTGAATACCTTGAAAAAGGAACAACCGGAGCAGGAGGTGAAATCCAGCTTACCGATGCCATGAAACTTCTTTTAAAAGAGCAGCCGATCTTTGGATATAAATTTAAAGGTAAACGTTTTGACTGTGGTGATAAAGTAGGATTCCAAAAAGCAAACCTTGCCTTTGCCCTTGAAAGACCTGATATGAGAGACAAACTCATCGAATTTATCAAAGAGATTCAAAAAGATTTTTAAACTGCATTAAAATATCTTCTGAACTGAAAAAATTCTTCCAGACGGAAATCTCTAATCAGGACTGCTTATAAAGGCTATAGGTTTTCATAACTTTTCTGACATAATTTTGTGTCTCTTTGTAGGGAGGAATACGCTTATACTTATCAACTGCCCGGGGGCCTGCATTATAAGCTGCAAGGGCAAGAGGCAGTTTATACTCATATCTTATCAACAAGCGCTGGAGATAGAGTGTTCCACCCATGATATTTTGAGAAGGATTAAAGGGATCTTTTACTAAAAGATTTTTATAATTATCCGGCATGATCTGCATCAAGCCTTTAGCACCTCTTTTTGAGACTGCTTTTGGATTAAATCCTGATTCCACCTCAATAACCGCTTTAATCAATGAGAATTCAACACCATATTTTTTTTGAGCTTTTTTAATAATATCATCATATTTCATGGTGCTGAATTTATTGATCCGGGATTTTGCTTTTTGTTTTCTCTCTTTAATATATAATTCATACTCTGTTGAAGTGGGTGCATTTGTATAATTCATTACGCCATTGCTGTCTATAAACATATAAATATCACAAAAACCAATATTGCTCTTAATGCCAGCAAGGCCTATGATAATAAATGAGATAAATATAATTTTCTTGAACATTATTCAAACATTTCCAATTGTTTTAGTTTTTTGACTGGCTTTATATAAACCCGGCTTTTAATAATTTGTGTCAGTTTTTTTTCAATATCATCAATAAAAAATGATCTCTTTCTTTTTTCATTGACCCCATATATATTTCTTGTTTTTGCATGGGTCAAACAGAGGATATCCATGGCCCTTGTCATGGCAACATAAAACAGACGGCGTTCTTCTTCAAGATCATCAATGTCTTTGCCATTTCTTGCAAAGGGCACAAGTCCCTGCTCACATCCTGCCACAAAAACAACAGGAAACTCAAGTCCTTTTGCAGCATGCATGGTCAGCAAGGATACTTTTTGAGTATTATATTCTATTGTATCTGCATCCTGATTTAAAGCAACAGCATCCAGAAAGCTTTTTAAATCATTATACACACCTGCAATGGATAAAAGTTTATCAAAGACCTGCTTTGTGTTGTTATCTTTCTCAATGATTTCCTTTACACCTGTTTTTTCACAGATCACCCTGATACAGGTTTTATTGTCACTATTTTGAACCCCGTGTAAAAGCTTATTAAACCTTGTATCCAATGAAATTGCCTGATCGTTTTTATCAATTTTTTGCCCAAAATGGGCACCAGCAATATCAAAATCAAGAAAGCTTGCACTTTTACTGATAATCCTGCAAAAACATAAAGCCTGTTTGATGCCGTCAATATCATAGATGTTTTTTTTATTAGCTGCCTGAAAGGGAATACCCTCCTGTTCAAACACTTTGATAAAGGTTTCACACTGTTTTGAGGTTCGATAGAGAATGGCAAAATCGGAAAAAGCATACTCTTTTTGATCATCATGATCTATTTTGCCCGCATCCATGGAAAAAAAAGATGTCCCGCCTACAAATTTTTCAATCATCTTGCCAATTGCCACGGCCTCTGCATATTCTGTGGATGTTTCCCTGATGATCAATTTTTTCCTCTCTTTTACATCAGAAAAGATCTTTGCTGTTTCCCCATTGGATATATCTATATTAGACATATCTTTATTATTGGGATTTTTTGCAATCATTTGAAACGAAGCATCAAGAATGGTTTGTGTGGACCTGTAATTTTTATTTAATTTAATTTTTTCACAACCGGGAAAATCATCTGCAAAGCTTTTAAAATATTTATTATCCGAACCCCTGAATCCGTAAATGGATTGATCTGGGTCTCCTATTACAACAATGTTATTATTCTTGCACAGCAATTGTACAAGCTCGTATTGTCCAAAGTTTAAATCCTGGTATTCATCAATAAAAACATATAAATATTTTTCCCTGACCTTTGCCAGAATATCTTTATCATCACAAAACATATTCACTGTCATAAAAATCAAATCTTCAAAATCAGCCACATTCTCTTCTTTGCAAAGGGCTTGATATTGACAATATATCTCTTGAAAATAATCCATCTCTTTATTTGCTACAAATCCTTTGCAATCATCCCCGGGTGATATTAAGTTCTGTTTACATAGAGAAATCAAATTATCCATTTTTTTAATGGTTTTGATTTTAACCTTGTCCCCTTTAGTGTGTTTGATCACGGTTTTTTTTGCCATGATCTTTTTAACCATTATCTTTTTAACCATGGCAAGCCGCAGGTCTGCATCAGCAATGACAGCATTAAAACCTTTGTATTGTTTCAGCAGTTTAAGACAAAAGGAGTGAAAAGTTGCAGACAATACTATGGACTTTGATTTGGGCAGATATTTCTCGATTCTTAGTTCAAGTTCCTTTGCTGCTTTATTGGTAAATGTCAAAGCAAGTATGGAACCAGGATCAATTTTTTTCTTGGACACAAGGCGGGCAATCTTTGCTGTCAATGTTCTGGTTTTACCGGTTCCCGGACCAGCCTGAATAATCATGGCCCTGGCAGATGACTCCACAGCCCTTTGCTGTTCAGGGTTCAAACCTGTTAAAAGATCTTTTGGATTAACCACTTCCCGGTTTGGCTCATCTTTTTTTATATTTTTTTTTTCTAAGATTGCTTTGCTTTTACTGTTTTTAACTTTTGCCCTTGCTTTTTTCCGGGATTGAAGCTTTTTACCAGCTTTGCTTTTTTTAGGAGCCAGATCAAATAAAAGATATTTCTCACCCCTTAAAATCTCTTTTTCCTGGCTTGAAAAAATCTTTACTTTCCCGAACTCACCATCAAATCCCGGGTCAATACTGATATCACCTGATCTCATTTTTTTGACAGCTTCGGCAAGCAGAGGAATATTGGCTTTTTCAATCTCTTCAAAAGATTTATCCAACAAAATCCCAAGTTCAGGCCCAAGGCTTTTAATTGCCTGATCATAATAGCCTGCCACCTTTTTAGTTTTAGGGCCGACCTCAAAGATCTCAGATAAAATATCAGCAAGGGGGATTATGCTTTTAAAGCCATGGCGATTTTGCGGCACATAACCTTCCGGTCTTGTGGCAAGTTCCTGAACCCTGTTTAATACACCACAGGTTACTTTACGTCCGCATTCAGGGCAGATTCCATCAATTTTGGCTGTTGTGGCAGGGTTAAGGCAGATATTGCATTTTCTATGGCCGTCATAATGATATTTTCCCTGGTGGGGATACATATCAATGGTGCCTTTATATGTTTTCAGATCATTTGTTTCAAGGGCCTGCCGTATGGCAGCAAAGCTTAAATCAGTATTAAAAACAGAAGCATTACGACCAAGATATCCTGGGGAGTGTGCATCGGAATTTGAAATAAGCCTTACATTATCAAGATCTTTAATGCGCCAGTTCATGGGAGGATCAGAAGATAACCCTGTCTCAATGGCAAAAATATGATTTTTTAATGATCCAAAACACTCTTCCATGGAATCAAAACCTGATTTTGATCCAAACATGGAAAACCATGGAGTCCAGATATGTGCAGGCACAAAAAAACCTTTATCATTAATTTCAAGCATAATGGAAAGCAGATCCTGGGCATCAAGCCCGAGAATGGGGCGGCCGTCGGATTTAATATTTCCAATGGCATCAAGCCTGGTATTGAATTTCTTCACACTTTTAATATCAGGAAAATATATGAGATTATGGTTTTTTCTTACTCTGTCATCCTTTTTATAAATATTGCTGATTTCAGTCTGTAGGATAAAGCGGACAGGGTTTCTGCAATTTTCAGGGATGGTTTTGTCAATCTCTTTTGCAATCTCCTGTTTCAACGAGAACAATCCAGGTTCTGTCTCTTCAAGTTTGGATTCAATTTCCTCTATCCAGGCAGGATAGGTAAAATCTCCTGTTCCAATAAGCTGAACACCCTTAATCTGTGCAGTGTAGTAAAGGTTTTCAAAATCAAGGTTTTTTGCTGTTGCCCGGGAATATTTTGAATGAATGTGAAGATCAGCAATAAATTTCATCTTTTAAGGTCCATATTTAAAATTACAATAAAAGCAGTATGTTATTAGTTTTAAGCTATGAGTTATGAACTTTTGCCATAATATTTCTCACATAGTATAACTCATAATACATAACTTTATAATATTTACTCTTAATTTAAAAGCCTGATTCTGATAAAGAATAATAATCACCCTCAATAATTAAAAAAGAAAGGGCCTTTTATGAACATTATTGAAAACAAAATTCTTGTGATGGTCAAGCCTGAATCCAAAACCATAATTGAAAACTCGCTTAACAACGTTTCAGATCTCACAATCCTTGAAGCAGATTCAGAAAACAGGTTCTTTGAATTGATTTACAAACACATTTTTATTCTGGTGATCATTGATGAAACCCTTCCAAATTTTGATGTTTATAAAATAGGAACCATACTTTTAAGCCATAAAACCACCCATCATACACCTTTGCTCATAATCAGCAAAAAAATAAAGCCTGAAAAATTTTTAACTAATTTTAAAAATCTGCAAATTGATTATATCCAAAAGCCCTTTAGTGAACAATTAATCCTTGCAAAAATAAAGATATTTTTTGACCTGTTTGAGCAGAAAAATGCAGTGGAGCAAAGTATTGAGGAGTTAGACAAAGTATATCAAAAAATTGTTGGTCAAAATGAATTTGATATAAAAAAAGACGACTCACGAAGAGAGCTTATCAATATTTCATCAATTGCAGCAAATCAGATGCAGCAGCCCCTTCAAAATCTCCAGGGCAATGTTTACCAATTACTTAACACTAAAGGTATTTCTCCAAAAACAAAATCAAGTATTACATCCATAAAAACCTCCATGGAAATGCTCCTGCAGATTTCCAAAAAGCTCAACTGCCTACCCTCAAAAACAGATCAAAACCTGACAAAGGCTGCTTTAGATCTGAATTCCCACAAAATCTGTAAAATCCTTTATGTTGAAAATTCAGATGAAGATTTCAATATTTTCAGCCATTTAATGACCAGTGTTTTACGCTGTGACCTGGTCCAGGCAAAAATAATTGAACAGGGTATTGAACTTGTTGCAAATTCTAAGTTTGACTTGATTTTCATAACCCATAACCTGCCAAACGGGACTGGGCTTGATCTGATTTCAAGATTAAACCAGCTGCGTGCGGACATCCCTGTTATTTTTACTGTAAACAAAGCCGATTATCATCAGGGAGCAAAAGCCATTGCAAAGGGAGCATCTGCCTTTCTTGCAAAGGAAGATATCTCCAGCAAAACTATCCTTTCCATTATTGACAACACCTTAAAAAAGGCCAGACTCTCAAGGGATATAGAAGATGCCAGAAACCGAATTACCCTGATATCAAGAAAAGATTATCTTACCAAGCTGTATAATCGTGGATGTTTTGAGCAAGAGACAGAATCAGAAGTCTTAAGAGCAAAACGTTATAAAACTGAACTATCCATTCTTATTGTAGATTTTGATGAATTTAAAAAGATTAATAAAAATCATGGCTATGATACAGGAGATGTGATTTTAAGTACAAGTGCTGCATTGATTCAAAGCATGGTCAGAGATTCTGACATGGTGTGCAGATTTGGAGGAGAAGAATTTGGTATTGTTCTGCCCAATACTGATGTAAACGGAGCCAGAATTCTTGCAGGAAGAATCAGAAAAAAAATTGCTGACCATGAATTTGAAAAAGATTCCAATATACTGAGACTCACAGTCAGCATTGGGATTGCATTATATAATCCAAACATTGACACAGCCTTTGGTATTTTGATAAAAAGAGCTCTGGATGCTTTGGCATCAGCCGCAAAAGAGGGTGGCAACCAGATAAAAACTCTGGTATATTGATCTACTGATTTTTTTAATACTAATTTTTATAAGAGGAAAAATATAATGGCCAAAAAAAAGAGTTTTATTGTCATTGGATGCGGTGGAGCAGGTGGTCCTGCTGCTATTCTTACCAGTACCATAAACCCGGATTTTGAAGTGATAGCCATAAGGGCAGAACCCAGTTTTATTGTCCGCTGAGCACTGCCCTATGTTGTGGCCGGTCTGGCCACCAGTGATTCCATAGTTGTCCCTGATACCATGCTTAAAAATGCAGGCATAATAGTTATCAAAGAGAGAGTGACAGGTATTAACAGCAAGGATAAAAATATAACTCTGGAAGGAGGCAAGGTGCTTGCATTTGATAAACTCCTTCTTGCCAATGGTGCAGATCCTGTTATCCCTGCCCAGCCAGGCAGGGATATCCAGGGTGTTTTTACATTGCGAAGCACCCCGGATGCCGAAGCAATGATAAAATTTATTGATGAGAGAAAAGTGAAAAACCTCACAGTGGTTGGGGCAGGTTTCATAGGACTTGAGGTGGGCACCCTGCTGAAACAGACCAATCCTGAACTCAAGGTGATGGTGGTGGAATTTTTAAAGACTTCCCTTCCTGTTATGCTTGATGTTGACATGGCACCCAAGGTTGACTCTTACCTTAAAGAACAGGGAATAGATCTGCGTACAAGCACCGGAGTTACGGGAATTATCGGAAAAGATGGATATGTAAGCGGGGTTGAACTTGATTCAGGAGAAATAACAGATTGCGATATGGTACTCATGTCAGTTGGAGCCAAAAGCAATTTTGACCTTGCAAGACAAGCTGGTCTTGATATTGGAGAGTTTGGCATAAAGGTAAACGAGTTCATGGAGACATCCCACCCAGATATCTTTGCCGCCGGCGACAATGTGGAAAATAAATGCCTTATTACCAATAAAAATATACCCGGGCAGCTCAGGGGTACTGCAGTCTGCCAGGGACGTCTTGTTGCAAAAAGGCTGAAAGGCGCAGCCATCCCCTTTAAAGGAGTGCTGAACAATTCCTGTGTCAAACTGCTGGATCTTTGTGCGGCAAGCGTTGGCCTTACAGAAGAACTTGCAAAACAACATGGAATTGATACGGCCTGTTTCACAGTTGATTCGCGCAGTAAGCATGGCATGATCAAGGGAATGAAGCCATGGACACTAAAGGTAATTTTCAACAGGGAAAACAGAAAAGCCATAGGAAGTCAGATCGTGAGCATGAGTGAATCACCAGTAAAGCAGATTGATGTCATGAACATGGCCATAAAAATGGGTGCAAGTCCTGAAGATCTCTTGACCATAAACTGCTCCGGACACCCGGATCTCTCTTCAGAACCCAGCATGGAACCTATATCCATCATAGGAGTTCAGGCATCAGGAAAAATTTAATGCCTACATGGGGATGCCGGATCACAGGCATCCCATTTACCACCACAAAATTTACAATTTTTATGGCATTATTCAGTATAGGGAAAGAAATACTTAAAATTGAAATTTGAAAAATAAGCAAAAATTATGCAAAAATTTGATGAGCAATCATTCAATCTGATTCACAATTGGGATCAAACCTTAACAGATCAGATCAAAATCAAATTGATCACAACAGATAATGTTGAGAGCAGTCAATTTATAAATTTTACTAAAAATTTGACAAAAACTGCATCACAATTAATCATTGAATCTGAAAAAAGTGATAAAGACCTGCCCTGCTTCCAGTTAAAGGAGAACATCACTTATTCTGCTCTTCCCCTTTCAAGGGAACTTGCACCCTTTCTTGAGGCTTTATCACAAATAAACAACAGCCAGGTCAAGCTTTCCGACTCAATATTACAAAGCCTTGATAAAATTGATATCCCTGTGAGCCTGAAACTCTATATTGCCCTGGAATGTCCACACTGTCCCAATGTGGTCAGAACGCTCATGCCTTTGGCCATGGTTTGCAACAATATTCACCTGAATATCATTGACGGTACTCTATTTCCTGAAACTGCACAAAAAGATGGTGTAATGTCTGCTCCATGCCTGATCCTTGATGATGATTTCAGATGGACAGGAGAAGTCAGCGCACAGGAAATCATAAAAATGATCACTGACCGTGATCCATCCCAATTGAGTGCCACTACCTTGAAAAATATAATTGAACAGGGCGATGCTTCCTGGATAGCAAAGCAGATGATTAAAGAAAAAAAGATATTTGATGGTTTTATCAAACTTCTGCTCCATGAAACCTGGTCGGTCAGGCTTGGAGCCATGGTCATTGTGGAAGAACTTGTGGAAACCGATCCAGAACTTGCAGCAAAGCTTTGTCCCAGACTCATAGACCTGTTTGACACCAAAGACATTCCAGTCCAGGGAGATATATTGTATGTCCTTGGAGAAGCAGGCAGCAGCGAAACAAAAAAGTGGATTAATAATAAAATTGCTGCACTTGAACATCAGGATCTTATTGATGCGGCAAATGATGCCCTGGATACTTTAAAGTAGGGCTAACATTCACCAATAAAGCTTACTGTGACCCCAGAGTATAGGAAAAAATTAAGATTTGGACTTTGAGGTAAAAAATACCAATTAATAATGACGAAATCACCATATTTAAAAAACACAGAGATAATTAATCTGTCGTACGGTGGATATGAAATACCTATTTGTTAGTATATTAGTATTAAGTAATCTGGCAACTTTTTGTCACGCAGAAATACAATTGTCTAAATCAGATGCTCTAATTTTAGCCAACAAAATATGGCAAAATGAAGGAGATGGAAAAGATCAGTATTTAACTCAGTGGAATGAAGGAGAAACGTTTGCTTCACTTGGAATGGGACATTTTATTTGGTATCCGGCAAATATTAGTGACCGCCTTTATCGTGAATCTTTTGCCAAATTATTAACCTACTTAAAAGAGAATGGTGTAGAGTTACCCTATGGCCTCACACCAAATACACCTTGTTTTTGGCCCAATCGAACAGTTTTTTATAAGGATTTTGATTCTCCCAAAATGCATGAACTCCGACAATTACTGAAAACAACCTTTTTAGAACAGACACAATTTATGGTTTTACGTTTGAATCAATCTTTGCCTCAAATCATTGTAGCAACCTCAAAAGAACGTCAACCTTATATCAAAAACCGATTTGAAACTATTGCACAAACACCTAACGGGATTTATGCTTTAATGGATTATATCAACTTTAAGGGTGAGGGAGTTTTTGAAAAAGAACGCTACCAAGGATACGGGTGGAGGCTTTTGCAGGTATTGGATGCAATGTCTGAGAACAGTAAAAACAATGTTCTTGCTGCTTTTGTTAAAGCAGCTGATTTTGTATTAACAAGACGTGTAAAATATGCGCCAAAAGAAGAAAGCCAGTGGTTAGTGTTTTTTACAACCGAAAATTGACCCCCTTTTATAACCCAAATTTGACCCACT
>CAZYDL010000054.1:0-14476 GCA_964646305.1 uncultured Desulfobacula sp.
TAATATGACAGCCATAGAAAATCACATGAAAGGAACAGGGAAGCTGGACGGAGTGAGAACAACAGATGGGATATTGAAAATCGACCCCCAGGCAAGGATATGGGGTTATACTGCTTGGTTTGATACAGAATGGAGCAAAAAACTCGGGGAATATACCGAAAAAATAATTGGCAGAACAATCCCATTCCACGAGTTTTCAAAAATGGTGGATATGTTCTTCCAGCAACAAGATTAGGCAAAAATTTTTTAACTCAACTTCGTTACCTCATACATGAAAACCACATTTAGTATTATAAAAGCAGATGTAGGGGGTTTCCCGGGGCATTCCTCTGTACATGAGAAGCTTATTGAAGTTGCCGAAAAAAATCTTTCAGAAGCAAAAAATGAAGGGTTGCTAATAGACTTTCATGTTACCCACTGCGGTGACGACCTTGAGCTACTGATGACACATCACAGAGGAGAGAACAATGAAGAAATTCATTCTCTTGCCTGGAATACTTTCACGAAGGCAACAGAAATAGCGAAATCACTCGGGTTGTACGGAGCAGGTCAGGATCTGCTTAAAGATGCCTTTTCCGGCAACATAAGGGGGTTGGGACCGGGCGTGGCGGAAATGGAATTTACCGAAAGAAAGTCTGAGCCACTCATTGCATTTTTAATGGATAAGACAGAGCCCGGCGCATTCAATCTGCCAATATTCAAAATTTTTGCTGATCCGTTCAACACGGCAGGTCTTGTAATAGACCCCTCTCTTCACGCAGGTTTTAAATTAGAGATATGGGACATACTTGAGCACAAAAAAGTGTTCATGGACATGCCAGAAGAGATGTATGATGCCCTTGCCCTCATAGGCGCAAAATCAAGATTTGTAATAAAAAGAGTTTACCCAAAGGAGGGGGGGAAGCTTCCTGCAGATGAACCTGTTGCCGTGATTTCAACAGAGAAATTATACCAGATTGCAGGGGAATATGTGGGAAAAGATGATCCTGTGGCTGCTGTCCGCGCCCAGTCGGGGCTGCCCGCCCTTGGAGAAGTGCTGGAAGGCTTTGCGTTCCCGCATCTGGTTTCAGGATGGATGAGGGGCTCGCATAACGGACCTATCATGCCTGTGTCCGTGAAGCAGGCGAGATGCACACGCTTTGATGGGCCGCCAAGGGTTGTTGCCGTCGGGTTCCAGATAAAAGACGGAAAGATGACAGGCCCTGCAGATTTATTCGATGACCCTGGCTTTGATTACACCCGCCAGAAGGCAATAGAAGTTGCAGATTATATGCGCAGACACGGGCCTTTCGAGCCGCACCGCCTGCCGCTGGCAGAAATGGAATACACAACGCTTCCAAAAGTTATGGAAAAGTTGAAGGGGAGATTTAAGGACATAGAATAAGCAGAGTCTTTCCTCACCCCTGCTTCTCTCTTTTTGATGGCTATACACCGGGGCATTCTCTCGCAATTTCCTCGTCAATGTTTTTGTTGCCATATGCTTTCTCAAAATGCCTTCTGAAATCCTCTGCCACTTTTTTTGCCCTCTCGTCATATTTTTCTTTGTCCTTCCATGTGTTCCGAGGCCAGAGCAAATTGCTTGGCACGCCGGGGCATTCCTCGGGCACCATTACCTTGAAGAAAGGATGTCTCCTGTATGAAACTTTTTCCAGTTTTCCGGTCAATGCAGCATCTACCATCGCCCTTGTATAGTCGATGTCTATGCGCTCTCCAACGCCATAAGGGCCTCCTGTCCATCCTGTATTGATGAGATAAACGTTAGTTCTGTGCTTTTTCATTTTTTCTCCGATTATAAAAATAATATTTTCCAACACTGATTTAAACATTTTTTCTCGCCTAAGAGTAGTTTTTTTAAAAATGGTACAAAAAACTGCCTGCTGTTTTTATCAGCAGGCAGATAAAATAATTAATAACTTCATTAAAAGAAAGTCTGGCTGTTTGGTAAATAAAGTTTATCTAATTTTTGATAGCCGCAGTCGTTATCATTCTCATTCCATTCAATTGCCTTTACTCTTACATCAAGAGGTCTATATGGTGTCTTGGTAAGGGAAGTCAAAACCTCAGCATCCTAAATTTTATTGGAAACATTATCTTTCAATTCAATTTTTAGTTGATCTGTTTTGCAGCAACGAGTCCAATACACTTTAATAACCCTGGTATTAATAATAAAAGCAGGGAAGTAAACAATCCTTTATTTTGGGATAAAACAGGCACTATTTCTTTTTAGTGTGCCAACTGCGTACTGTGCCTCTATTAACGATTACATAGGTTTGAGATGAATATTTTGTCTTAAAACCATATATATATTGTTGGATCGTTTCAGATTTCCATGAGTTTGTTTCTATTGTTAATGGATGACCTTTGGTTGCGATCAGAGTGTTAACAGACATGCCTCTCTTAAGCTTTCCTTTTTTAACTATGCGAATATCACTATTTGTCAATAATCCTCTTGCCTTTGCTTCTTTAAACATCATTTCATTTCTGTATGCAATGTTTGATAATGAACCAAGGAGATTATAGTTTGATACTTGAGATAATTGAGTTTGATCCATTTTGGCTAATTGATATGGAGATCCTGCGCAGCCGATCAGTAAAAACGTGAACAAGATGAAATGTATTAGAGTTTTTATTTTTTCTCCTCATTTTTGTATAATATAATTATGTAGCGTTTGCATAATATGCAGGATAATCTGAAATTACAAGTATAAACAAAAAAGCTAGATTGTCCGTAACGGGTTGTACCTTTGTTAAACAGCTCTTTTATTTGCTAACAGTTTAAGTTCTTCCAACATTGCCTCAGGAAGGCGAAGTAATATTTTTTTTACAGACGATTTGTGAGCTCTCTTGCTCTTTCAGGAAGAAGCCTCTGGCAGTTAAAGTACAACTTTCCTACAGAAAAAACAGCGTCAGTTCTTCTGGATAAGGGCCTTTGTCTCTGGTGGAGCTGTCATGAACGCCATGGAAATCGATTCGGCTTTCAGTCAGGCTCAGGCTGCCGTTGATGTTGGTGTGGCTATGATTGGTGCAGCTCAGGCTTATAAGAAAATACTGGAATTAAAGGCAAAGGAGGGATTAAAACAACGATATCTTATGCAGTCTGAGTCCGTCTTTCGCAGGAAAAACCGGGCATTTCAGGGGCGCTATTTTCTGACTCCATTCCTTGCCAGAGGTGTTGGTATGGGCCTTACCATGGTAAATCTCGATACAGGGAAAAGAGCAGATCTTCTTTATTTTTCCCTGGTAATTCCACTTCTTGCTTTTGATGTGAATCAATTGCCCTTTCTCAAGGAAAATAGAATGAGGAAGGTGGCAGGGGCAGTAACTCAGGGAACGGTACTGTCTGAAGAAGAAATTCAGAAAATTGTAGCACAGGCTCTGAAGGCTCATGGTAACTTTGTGAAGACTCCAAAGCCAACAGCTACAGTCAGTGCGTTCTATGAAGCAGTTAAGGTGAGCAATCCAACTGCTGTTACTGCTACACTGGACAATGGTGCCAAAACAGATTTAAAGACGAATCAGAACGTTTCCTTATTGGACCTTGCACGACAGCAGAGCAAAAAACTTGTTGCGTTAATAAACAAGTATTGAAGAAGCTTTTTCAATTGTAACTTCTCCATGCCATAATCTCATAATAGTCATGATCAATTTTCTTCTGTAATATAACCATAAACATCTGTGGTTTATCCTTCAGTATTTTTTTATTTTCGTAAATATTTTCCAAACATCCCGGCGAGTTGTTCAATCGTAAACGGCTTTTGAATGCTGGCTGTAAAACCGAACTCCTCAGGGTTTGCTATGGCTGCATCTTTAGAATAGCCGCTTGCAACAAACACGGGTATGTTTTTATCTATTTTGCGGAGTTCTTTTACGGTTTCTTTGCCCCCCAGGCCGCCCGGAACGGTAAGATCCAGGATGACGGCATGAAATGGTTTGTTTCGCCTGGTTGCCTTTTTAAATGCGTCTACTGCCTCACGGCCATGGCTGGTGGATGTGGCGCTAAATCCTATGGTTTCAATCATAGCCGTCAGCATTTCCTGGATCATCTCTTCATCATCCATGATCAGTATTCTGCCTGAACCCTGGTAATTGTCTTCTGCAACGGTTTTTTCTTTATTTTTATGGTTATTTGCCGCAGGAATAAAGGTATGAAACGTACTCCCGACTCCTGGTTCAGATTCAACATCGATAATCCCGCCATGCCGTTTGACAATGGAATAAGAGGTGGCCAGCCCAAGGCCACTGCCTTTCTGCTTGGTCGTAAAAAATGGATCAAAGATCCTGGAAATATATTTTTCCGGGATTCCCGTTCCTTTATCAGATATGGATATTTTGACATATTTGCCAGGGACCAGTCTGGAATGCTCCTTTTGTGTAACTATTATATTGGTTGCAACTACTTGAATATTACCGCCTGAAGGCATGGCATGATGTGCGTTGATAATGATATTGTCAATGACCTGACCGATTTGATTTTTATCATAATCACACATCCACAGGTCATCAGGCAGGTCAAAACTACATGACACGTTTGCACCGCTTAAGGCAAAGTGGGTGGTTTCTTGAAGAAAAGGAACAAGGGATTCGATTTTTTTTACAGGTACCCCACCTTTTGAAAATGTCAGAAGCTGGTGGGTCAGTCCTTTTGCTCTATCTGAGATATTAAAAGCCTTTGTTAAATATTCAGCGATTTTGGGCTCTGTTGTTTTTTTGCGAGCCAGATCCAGATAACCAAAAATTCCGCTGAGAAGGTTGTTGAAGTCATGGGCAATACCGCCTGCCAGGGTCCCGAGGGATTCCATTTTCTGGGCCTGTTCATACTGGGATTCAAGGATTTTTCTTTCTGTGATATCTGTCAGGTTGACGACCAACCCTGTGGGTTCCTCATCATTTCCCTTGGTCACAGAGGCACTGAGAATGATATCAAGTGGTCGGCGATCTTTTGTATATCTTTTGGTTTCAAATCTTAAAGGTTTCCTCTGGGTGTAGATTTCCTTTATTTTTTTTGCGGTTAATTTTTTTTGATCCTCGGGAACAAAGGGAATGAGGTCTCCTCTCAGATCATCAAGGGTCCATCCGAACACCTTGGTAAAAGAGGGGTTAATATATTGCGGATGCCCGACTTTGTTATACATGACCATTGGATCAGGACTTGCCTCCAGGATGGCCCTCATTTGCTGCTCGCTCTCGCGAAGTGCCTCTTCTGCCTTCTTGGTATCGGTGATGTCCCGGGTTATTCCCTCAACTCCCACTATGTTTCCGTCTACATCCTTAGAAAAATGGGCATTGGTGGAGGCCCACCAGAGGGAACCATCCTTCCGTTTCAGCCGAGCTTCAAAATTTTTTATAAATCCATGTTTTTTCAATTTTTTCAAGAAGACCTGCCGGTCTTCCGGAAACGCGTAAACCTCTTGCGCCATATTCATTCCTACGGCTTCCTCGACCGAATATCCAGATAACCGCAACACAGATGAAGATACAAAAATAATAATACCATTTGTGTCAGTACGGTAAAGTAGATCCGGTGTATTTTCAACAACAGCCCTGTATTGTTGTTCGCTTTCCTGTAAAGCCTTTTCAGCATTCTTCTGCAGGGTCATATCCGTATGGGTTCCGACAAGGCCGATTATCTTGTCATCTTTGTCTTTGATGGCATAGGCTCTGAGCAGAATATTTAAGGTTTTTCCATCCTTTCCATACATTTCAACTTCACCGATCCATTGACCACCGGCCATGATGGTTTTGAAAATCTCGCTTCCAATTGCTCCATCAACACACATACTACCTTGAGAATCTTGCCCAATATCACCAAAAAGGTCATCAAAGGCTTTGTTTAGAAACCAATGTCTGCCAGTAGGATCGGACATCCTGATGGCATCGGAAGAGTACTCGACAGCAGTTTTAAAATAATGGAGCCGCTCTTCACCCAGCCTGCGGTCTGTTATGTCTGAAAGGGTGACAAGCGCCCTTCCATCTGATAAAAATGTTCCCCGAAATTCAATATTTTTTACCTGTCCGTTTTTACACGTGACCTTAAATTCGCGTACCGCATCAATGAGTTTTGTGGACTTTTCCCAATCTTTAAGTACCACGCCCCGATAAATCGGATCAGGATAGGCATTGGCAAACCACTCCCCGATATCTTTAATGTTTTCAACAGAATACCCGGTCAATTGGGTAAAGTATTTGTTTGAAAATAAAAACAGGCCCTCCCGGCTCCATACAGTGATACCTATAAGTATATTCTCAAACAGTGAGTCTAAAAGGTCTCTATGGATCTGCAGGGCTTTCTGTGCGCTTGACTCACGGATTTTGAGCAAATACTGACGGACAAATAAAAAAATCATGATAATGCTAATTAAAAGAGTCAACATAAAGAGTCGGTTTACATTGGATAAAAATTGATCAAGCCGGTCACGCTCTTCATTCAGCTTGTTATGGGCATATAGCCTGGACTGCCGGTTTAAGGTTTTTGCTTTTTGAAATGACGTGGATATTCTGGAGAGAAGAATTTGAGCCGTAATTTTGGATGAGGGTTCATATCCTGAAATCCCCTCGGACAGCCAGATTTGCAAATCTGCTATTGCCGGCGCTGCAATTGCATGGAACGCAGATGCCCGGACCAGATTGTCGAACACATAGGTTTGACGAAGAGTCTCAATACTCTCAGAAGCTACTTGTACCTTCTTTGTCAACCTGTCAAAGTTTTGAGGAGTTGTATTCGCAGCTGCTATTTCAGCCATAGATACAACCTCCGAGAGATGTTCAAGAACAAGATCAAGGGAAACCAGTTCCTTGATCAGTGTATTTGGGAGATTTTTTTCCACAGATCTCAGGGTAGTATTCGTGATGATAATGGTAAAAACAACAGCAACAATAACGACTACAATGGAACCTAACAATAGAACCTGTGAAAGGGGCCAGGGTTTTTTCATTGTGACAATAAATCCTTTATCTGCAATCCCTGGTCCCGGTAGAACCGTTTTGCCCCTTCATGAAGGGGGATGGATAGTCCGATGAGAGCCGTTTTAAGGGTAATTGCCTTCCCTTGGGGATGACCCTGGCTCAATAAAGAAAGTGTGTATTGACTCCATAGTGCACAAGTTACCTGATAATGAGTTCTTCATCGATTTCAGAGCTGACAGCCAGCAGGGCATGAACTTCTATTGTCGGTGTTGCAGGTATATCAGGATAGACATTGGCAGGGATAATACCGGGAACAAGATAGGGGTATTGAAGGTTGATTTTATCTGCAACTTCTTTTTGGATGGGCACAAGGGAAATATCAATGTTGGATAAGTTCAAAACCGCTTCCATGGGCGCTCCTGCCATCATTGCAAATCCCTGAAGCTCTCCGCTTATCATTTTTTGTTGAGTAAATATGGGTTTTAAATAAACCGGTATCAGTTCATTTTCAGATAAACTATGGGCGGCAAGTATGATTCGCATAACCGATAGTGTTCCTGAACCCTGTTCATCCAAAGAGATGCGCTTCCCTTTAAGATCAAAAACTTTGTGAATATTTGCATCCCTGCGTGTAACAATTTGAAATTTTTCAGGATAGAGGCTTGCCACAGCCCGAATTGTCTTGAATTTTTTCTTTCCGACAAATGGTCCCAAAGACTGATATGCCTGGGATGCCACATCCGCCTGAACAAGACCTGCCTCTATTTCACCAGATACGATGGTGTTAATATTTTCAACCGAACCTGCTGAATTCTGGGCAACCGCTATACAGTCCTGCACACCTGTTTTTCCAGACACAGGAACTGCTTTTTCCTGGAGCGGTTCTGTGAGGCCCTGGGCAATCAGTTTTCCGATAGGATAATACACCCCTGTTTTCCCACCGGTTCCAATCCTAAAAATTTTTTTGGTTTTAGCAACCCCGGTTGAGGAACAGATTAAGAAAAAAAAGAGGAGCAGACAGAAGAGCTTAATAATACCTTTGCTTTGATCCATTGTATTGTTTCCTTTCCACGTTTTAAGATAGAATCCGTTTTTTTGTAACTATCAGCCTTGTAAAAGGTCTTGCGTGAAGTTAAAACAAGGGCCATTCGTGTTTATACTTTCTAGTGCTTTTTGAGACATCCAGTAGATGACATCAGAAAGCTGATTTTATTCTTATGCTCATATCGATTCTCATAGTAGTCTCTCACATCTAATTAAGCTGTCTGGCTTAATTAGCGCTAAAATTGCCTAAGTAGAACAGTGTTAAAAGGATAGCACAATTTTTCCAGTTTTCCCAAAGAAATATGTTTCATTCCTTTTTTTGTTAACGTGGTCCGATCAGGAATTTCGGCTATTCCACAGGTCGGGTAAACAGCCAGGAACCTTTATCAGGGGGAGGACCTGCTGCCTTCCATCCCATTGAAGAAAATCCCATCAGATCTTTGGGTTTTTCTGCCCTGTTTTTTATTGCATAACGAACAATTGCGCCACGAGCTTTTTTTGCATGGACAACTGAATTTTTATACGATCCATCTGGATGTTTTTCTTTAAAAATAGGTATGATCACAGGGTGGTCTAATTTCTTAATATCCAACGCTTTCATATATTCTTGTGAAGCTACACTGACAATTGATTCGCCTGATGTCAACTCAGTATTCAGTTTGACAGTCAATGCTTCTTTCCAGAACTGAGCAAGATTAGAAAAACCACCCACTGCTAATTTATAACCCATTTCAAGCCGATATAGTTCAATCAAATCAAAAGGCTCTAATAATCCATATAGCCCGGATAAAATACGGACATTTTTTTTGGCAAAAGTAAATTGATTTTTACTGAGACTGGATGCATCAAGATGTTTAAAAATAAGACCTGTAAAACCGAACAAGGCAGGAATTTTTGATTGCCCAGGCTTCCCCCACAAAGAAAATTTCTCATGGGTTTCCGCTGCAAGTTTATCACTTAAAGACATTAACTCTGCCAATTGACGGGGTGTCATTTTAGAAACCTTGCCAGCAAGTATTCGAGCAGTTCTGAGCAGGCCCGGATCTGCTGTTGCCATATCCGGCAAAACCGGAGCACTGAAATCCATGGTCTTTGTAGTATTTAAAAGTAAAAGCATTTCTTTAACCTAACCTTTAACCGATTGATCTTTCTATGAAGTTGAGTGGTGTTCTCTTAGCAAACACCTGTCTATCTTATTTTGCCCACCGGTGCCAGATAAATAGCAAATTCGTTTTCACCGTCAAGCCCTAAAAATTCATCCAGCTCTTCCTGGTCATAGGCAGCAATAGCACAGGTACCTGCATCAATGGCTTCACAGGCAAGATACAAATTCTGGCAGACATGGCCGGCATCTAAGGCGATTACCTTGTGAGCAGCCAAACCATAGCGCCATTCCATCCGATAGGGAATAGCGACCCAGATGAAGGTGACAGCAGACCGCCCCGGATAGGTCTGACCCAACGAGGCATGAATCATTTTTTCTTCCAGCATATCATCTGAAAATTCGAAGACCAGCTGATGGTCCACAGGTAGGTACCTGTATATCCCCGGTTCGATACCGTCCACATTAAAAATAGCCAAATAGGTTTCAAAGGAATGACGACAACCAGCAGAGGGCACCGTGCGATAGGCATGACCCTGAACCGGTGATTCGCGTAGCCCCTGGGTGGCCCAGAGCAGATAGGCCAATTCAAGTTTGGAAAGATTCTTTTTAAGGTATTTCCTATGGCTTTTTCGGTTGGCAATGGCCTGGGTTAAATCTGTTTTTACAACCTGTTTCCATTCACCTGAGCCTGGAAGATCTATTCGTTTTGCATCAGCAGGGCAAGGATTCTGGATAGGAGGTGGTGGAATATGCCGGTTTTGATCTGTATTACGAAAGACAATTTTTTTCCGAATACTATCTTTTAAAAAATAACGATATGCTTTCAAGGCTTCTTGGTCCATTATAACCCCACCAAAATTTTATTAATCTGAATACCTAAACGATAAGTTGCAATCAGCATTTGGCAATACAGCCAGCTTTTATTCCAAATGGCCCATTTAAAATAGTTTATCCTTATGTCTATTTTCTGTGTTTTGCACCGGTTCTTTTGTCATTGAAAAAAGATTTAACCCAGTCCCCGGGAGTTTCAGGCGGTTCTGCCGGATTTTCTGACGGAATAAGGCCAAGTGATCCGGTTGGGCAGGTATGGACACAGACACCACATCCGAGACATTTTTCTTTTTCTACCATTGGTGCCATATGTTTTTTATTTTCCGAGTCTGGATGATGAACAAGGGTTAAAACATCCATTGGACATTTTTCAACACATAACCCGCAAGCCTTACACGTCTGGGCTGAAACAGAGATGGTATAGTGGGACGGATCAACGCTTTTATGGTGGTCGAGCTTATGATACGCCTCAAAAAAAAGACAGCAGCAGGCGCAGCAGTTGCAAATGGTGTCAGGGTTTTTCTGCCAGTTTGACACCGCATGGACAAGCCCCGAGTCGGCTGCTTTTTTAAGGATTTCCAGCGTCTGTTTTTTTGTAATCTGCCTGCCCATGCTGTTTTCCACAATATACCGGCCAAGGCTGTCAAAGTGAAGGCACACTTCAAGTGGAGCATCACAGGTATCAGCCTGTGGATCAAGATGTTTTTTAGACCGGCAAGGGCAATCGGAAACAGTGTAGTATGATCGCTCTTCAACCAGTTTTATTACATCCTCATAAGGCAGAACCGCCCTTGAATCTGAAATTGTCTTGTGAATGGGAATGGTTCTCAACCCCTTAAATTCAGCATGGATGAACTGGTCCATGAATCCGTCAGAAAAATACTGATTAATGTGGAGAGCCCCCTCTCTGGCAGCCTTGCTTTTTTCCCTGGGCCAGTACAATGACCGCATAAAGACAAAGAAAGCATCATTAATGCTGAATCGGGGTTTGCCGTTTTTAAAATTTTTCCAGACAAGCCCCTTTTGGGCCATGGCATCCAGTTTTGGTAAAATCTTTTGTTCCGGCAGATTTTTCAGATCTGCAATTTCTTCTAAATAGGCACCTCTATAAGGGAACCCTGTCAACAATTCAGCCTCTTCTGTCGTATATACCGCTTTTATCGTGTCCATCAAGTAAGGAGAATCCGGAAGCCCGAACCATGCCTGATTTAACCAATCGATTAATTTTTGATATGTTTTGTCATTCATAATTAGCTGTTACCTTTATTATTTAAATTTCTGAAAAGCCTCTTTTCGACCGGTATATAGTTCTCTTATTTGTGGTTTCATCAGGATATCCGATGCAGGCCACGTCATTGATTTTGGGATGATCCATGATGCATAATTCATTCTTGATCCTTTTCCTTATGTGAAAAAATAAATGTTACTTACAAATAACCGGTACAAATGGCGCAAAGCGGAGCAACTTTAGCTGTCCGAGTTAATCTGTTTTGTTATGTGTAAAGATGGTCCTTTTTCCAACAACCAAAAAATGCTTTTTTAATTCATTATAAATATCTACATCTTTAAATCCCACATTTATCATTTGTTCCTTAACTTTTTCAGGCAAACATCTGATTTTTGTAGGAGGCCCTTCAGGCATATCTTCTTTTTTCCAATCAATAATAAAAATCTCTCCACCAGGTTTTAAGATCCTATAGGCTTCTTCAACTGACAGAGATGGGTTCTCTAATTCATGATGCAGATTAATCATAAACACCAACTCTGAAATTCTGTCATCGAGTGGCACAGTATGTTCTTCAGTCTTTACGGGAATAATATTGGGATACTTCGAAGACACATTTTCCTTTACCCAGTTGATCATCACTCTGGATAAGTCACAAGCATATAATGTTGAAGGTTCAAATTTTTGAAGAAACGCAACACTAAAGAATGCTGTCCCAGCACCTATTTCAACAAATACACCCGGTTTTTCTATATGCAATTTTTCCCAAACATAATAAGGAGGGATATCCAACAATCTTTGTGGATTATTCAATTTCTGCAATTTTTTGGGATCAAATTTTTTTTCATTCATAGTAAGACCTCAGCTAAATTTAAAACATAACTTTGAAAATAACCGGTATCACCCGGTTCGTTTTTGTTGTTGAAATACATATTTGATTCTTAGAGTGCTGTTTTTGGGGTCAAAAACGTTAACCTAAGCCCAATTTTGGAACATCCTTTAGGGTTTTGTCCTATATTTTTAGTCTATTAGCATGGCCCTTTTTCTTTTTTTCTCTTTATTGCAACAATCAATAATCCCTTGACCGGATTTCCCGACTGATTCCTGACATCTGCTTTGTGAATTTCTATTAGTTGTAATCCATGCCGTTTCAGGCACTTCTGAATATATGTCTGTGAATGGGCATAGCGGCCGCTGGGAAAAAGTTGGTAATCCGCGCTGTTGTCTTTCAATTTTTCTACTGAAAATGCAATTTTCCCTCCGTTAACAAGATATGAATATGCGGATCTTATGATCGTATCCAAGTTTCCAAAATATACAAAAACGTCAGAGCTGTATATCAGGTCAAATTTTTCAGGAAAAACCCAATCCTGAAGTATGTCAAAAACCTCAAGTCGGTTGTAAATTTTTTTTTCATAGGCCTTTTCTAGCATCTTTGACGATACATCAACACCTGTCAGGCTATTTGCAAAAGGCTGATAGAGCTGAGCGCCCAGACCAGTACCGCAGCCAAGATCCAGAATAGTCATCTTTTCAGTCAAATAGGGGCGCACAAGGTTAAATAGAAGTTCAGGAGTTTTATATTCCAGCTCTTCAACCAGGATATTTTCAAAATTTTCAGCACACTGATCAAAAATACTGCGTACATGTTCCACTGGCGCGGCATCAGGTGTTTCAGTGCCTCCTATGCTTTGGAGCATGAATTTTGCTGCTTTATTGTCCGGCTGTATTTCAAGCACCTTGTTGTAGTGTTCTTCAGCTTCCTTGAATTGTTCGGACTTTTGAAGAGAAATACCAAGATTTAAGTGAGGAGATGCATAGTCTGGCTGTATCTCAATGGCTTTTCTATATGAGTTTAAAGCGTTTTTAGTCAGATTGAGCTCATCCTGTGCCACGCCAAGATTATTCCAAGCCTCTGCCATTTGAGGAGCAAACCTTACTGCCGCCCGAAAACTGGATATAGCATCATCCGGCTTCCCGATTTCCCGGTATGCTACACCCAGATTATTCCATACTATACCAACATTAGGCTGCTCATTTAGCATAACCTTGTAAATAATTATGGCTTCTTGATGATCATTCTCCAGTTGTTTCAGCCTTCCCAAACTATAGCATGATGGTAAATCAGGAGGGTTGAGATTGGCAGCTTTTTCAAATATAGTTTTGGCCTTATCCGGCCGATCTTGGTCCAGAAATAGCGTTCCAAGCGCATTTAGCGCCTGTCCCCAGTCAGGCCTTTTTTTCAATATTTCCTGATAGCCTTTTTCTGCTTCAGAAAATTTACCTTTTCTGTGGGCCGAATTATATTTCTTGAAAATTTGTTCGAGATCGTCTTTTGTGCCCTTTTCCATATATGAATTCTTTTTTGAGTTATGCAAAGTCATATGTTCATCTATCCTTTTTGCTTATAGCATGAACATATGCGGCTTGCCCGTCAGCATGTCCCTTTTTGAGCCTTTCGTTTATGACTAATGCATACATATAAACCTCTTCATACAATTAGACTTCTTCAAGTACTTTGACAGACATTTTGGCAACAAAATCTTTTGTTTTTTCTTTATACTCGAGCATATGGGGTGCTGACAGATGTGCCATTAAATCCTCTAAGCTGTTCCACTTCTCAATTATTGTAACAACATTAGAATTCAACTCTTGAGGGGGTAAACCTGTAGGGAGGTCAATGGTAGGTACATACTCTATACATCCTTTCTCTTCAAGAACTTTTGGGATATTTGATTTAAAGGTCTCAATAAATTCTGACAATTGACCTTCTTTCGTTTGTATGGATGCAATTACATTTATCATTTCACAATCTCCTTATGTGTAACATTTGCGATAATCTTCAATAGTTAAGGGCTTTCCGTTTTTATTGGTTGTTTTAATACCATTTTCTATTTAACTCCAAAACCTTTTTCTTTTAGAAACTCTTTCATGTGAGGACGTGCAGGCACACTCATCATGTCGGATATTTGCCGTGTCCATGTGTCTTCTCTTGAACCATTGGAACGGTTTTGATAGTATTCGCTGCAGGTTTTATTGTACCTTTTTAGATCTGTTTGATCCTCATGGTAATAGTCTTCTTTCAAAATCACGTTAACTGGTAGTCTTGGTTTTTGTTCTGGTTTTTCATCTGGATATCCCAGGCACATACCGAAAACAGGATAAACATGATTGGGAATCTTTAAAAGCTCACAGACTTTTTCAGGATCGTTCCGTATACCCCCAATAAAAACACCTCCAAGACCCAATGATTCCGCTGCAATCATTGCATTCTGAGCGGTAAGGGCTACATCTACAGTAGCTATAATAAATTGTTCTGTAAAACCAGATGCCATCTCTTTGTTTTCCAAAAAACAAGTATTCTCTGA
>CAZYDL010000055.1:0-1872 GCA_964646305.1 uncultured Desulfobacula sp.
CTGCCTGTTTTTGTATTTAAGGACAAACAAAACAATGGGTAGAATTAAAATAACAAGTGCAAGACAGGAAAGTCACATAAGAGCATGTTAATTGAACTAATTGAAAAAGTGGCTCAACCATTGTGCCAGGCTGAAAACTTTGAGCTTGTTCATCTGGACATAATCAAGAGTAACAAGGAGAAGATTGTCAGGCTTTTTCTGGACAAGCAAGGCGGTATTACACTTGCTGATTGTGTCCGTGTCAGCCGCCAGCTTGGTGATTTACTTGATATCCAAATTGAAAATATTGGCAAATACAGACTTGAGGTGTCGTCACCCGGCCCAAACAGACCTTTAAATACAAAAAATGATTTTCATCGATTCAAGGGGGAAAGAGTAAAAATCTGGACAAAAGAGTTGATTGAAAATCAAAAAAAATTTGTTGGAATTCTTGAAACAATTAATGATGATTCTGTTGTAATTCTAATGGATAAAAAGACAATTGAGATATCAGATCATGTGATCAGCAGAGCTAAACTTGCTGGACACCAGAATGGAGAACAATAAATAATGTTTATCACAGATATTAAAAGAGTTATTGATCAAGTGAGCCGTGAAAAAGGCATTGACGCTGAAATTCTAATTAATACCCTGAAAGAGGCTATTATTTCAGCGGCAAGAAAAAACATCGGAGCCAGGGCTGATATTGAGGTTCATTACGATGCTAAGAGTGGTGATGTTGAGGTTTTCCATTTTAAAGAGGTGGTAGAAGAAGTTGAGTATTCAGACAGTGAATTGACCCTTGAAGAGGGGTATGAATATGACCCTGAGTGTGAGATAGGAGACAGCCTTGGAATCAGGGTAGATACGGAAGAATTTGGTCGCATTGCCGCCCAGTCAGCCAAGCAGGTCATAATCCAGAAAATGAGAGAAGCTGAAAGAAATGCTGTCTATGAAAATTTTATCCATAAAAAAGGAAAAATTATAAATGGTATTGTCCAGCGTTTTGACAGAGGCAGCATTATTGCCAATCTGGGACAGGCAGAGGCTGTTTTAAGGCCAAGGGATCAGATGCCAAGGGAAAATTATAAACGCGGGGATCGAATCAGGGCCTATGTTCTGGATGTATTGGAAGAGTCAAAGGGTGCACAGATCATTTTATCCCGCACCCATCCTGAATTTCTGGTTGAATTATTTAAAACAGAAGTCCCTGAAGTTGCAGAAGGCATTGTTACCATTCGCGGGGCAGCAAGGGTGCCGGGTTTAAGAGCTAAAATTGCTGTATCTTCCATGGATTCTGATGTTGATCCTGTTGGAGCATGCGTAGGCATGAAAGGCAACCGGGTTCAAAGTATTGTCCAGGAACTTCGCGGTGAAAAAATTGATATTGTTCAATGGAGCCCAGACATAGCAAGGTTTGTCTGTAATGCTCTCTCTCCTGCTGAAATAGCAAGGGTGATTATTGATGAAGATAACCAATCAATGGAAGTTATTGTGAATGATGAATATCTTTCAATTGCAATAGGTAAGGGTGGTCAAAATGTTTCCCTTGCCTGTGAAATAACAGGCTGGCATCTGGAAGTAACAAGCGAGGAAGAATACAGTCGTGAGTTAAAACAGGGCTATGACAGCCTCATGAGACTTACGGATGTGGGACTGCCTCTGGCAGAAGCCCTTTTTAAAGGAGGGTATTCTTCAATTATGGATATGGCACAGGCTGAAATTGAAGATATTGTTTCAGTAAGTGACTTGGAAGAATCAAAGGCAATGGGAATTGTTGAAGAGGCAAAAATAATCCTTGTAAAAGATGAAGAGCTCCTTGCAGCTGAGAAAGCAGCTGAGAAAGCAGCCGAGCAAGAAGCCGAGCAAGAAGCCGAGCAAGAAGCCGAGCAA
>CAZYDL010000055.1:1972-14393 GCA_964646305.1 uncultured Desulfobacula sp.
CGAGCAAACAGACGAGCAAGAAGCAGAAGATGTCGATGAAGAACAAGACATCTCCCCGGATGCACAAGTAGAAGCAGAAGAACAAACAGAGCCTGAAAAAGAATCAACAGAAGAGCCAGAGGATGATGAGGCTGTTGAAGAAGATAAAAATAATTAATATAGTACAGTGATATAACACATAAATTGCAGAACAAAAGAAAAATAAATAGTATTACTTGGGGGCAATAAATGGCGAAGATCAGGGTATATGAGTTAGCTAAAGATCTGAATATGACTAATAAAGCGCTTCTTAATAAGATGAAAGAGTTGAAAATTGAAGTTAAAAGCCATATGAGTTCTCTTGAAAATAGTGATATTGGCAAAATCAAAAAAACACTTCTGGGAAAAAGAAAAAAACAGGCAGATGTTAAAATAAAGCCATCTGTCATACGTCGACGCAAGCCGTCTGAAGAAGAGATAGTTGTGTCTGATTCCGAGCAGGAAATTATAAGCTCCAAAGAAGAAAAATCTGAACAGGTAGATGCCCCTGAAAAAGAAAAAATTGTCAAAGAAGCAGAGACTGCCAAACAGGATGTTGTCGATTCTGACACTTCTGAAGAGGAGCAAACAGAGAGTAAAGAGGAGTCTGAAAAGAAAAAAACTCCTGCTTCCCAAAAAGAGACTTCCAAACCCAGGAAAAAGAAGAAAAAATCTACCCCTGCTAAAATTGTTAAGCCTGTTGTCAAAGAAAAAGAAGAGCCTGAAGCCGACCAAGAGCCTGGGGTTGAAAAACCTGTAGCCAGCCCTGAAAAAAAGAAAAAATCAGAGATTGAACAATCAGAAATTGAGAAAGTAAAGGCAGATAAGAAAGAAGAGAAGAAAATTCAAGAAGAGCAATCTGATACAGAAAAACAGGAGGAACAGCCTTTAGAAAAACAGGGTGATGCTGCTGCTGCCCCCCCAAAGAAAAAAGATAAAAAAGAGACACAAGATAAGAAAGAAAAACCAAAAAAGCAAAAGAAAAAATCTACCCCTGCCAAGATTGTAAAAATTGCAGATCCTTCAGTCCTTGAAAATTTAAAAAAAGCCAGGTCTGGAGATGAGAGGAAAAAAGTTAGAGGTTCCAGGCCTAAACCAGGCGATCGGAAAAAGCAGTTTAAGAAGAAAGATTTTAAAAAACCCTCTAATTCTGCGACTCCAAAAGTTGCTGTGTCAGCGGTTGCCCCCCCTGTGCCAGGGGATGATAAACGCAAAAAAGATAAAAGAAAGCCTGGATTTGCAGGAGCTGGCTTTGATGGCGACAAACCTTTTACAAAGAGAAAAAAACGCAAGAAAAAGTCTGTAATTGAAGGAGCCGCACTTTATAAGGGCGGGCGGGGTAGAAAAAAACGTGGTAAAAAGGGTGCAAAAGGGAGAAAGGAAAATTTTCAGCAGACCCAGATTACAACACCTAAGGCCATAAAAAGGCGTATTAAAATTGATGAGGCCATTGAATTGGCAGAACTTGCAAAACGCATGGGTATTAAAGCAAATGAGATGATTGCCAAATTAATGGGCATGGGTGTCATGGCAACTGTGAACCAGACAATTGATTTTGATACAGCAGCACTGGTTGCCACGGAATTTAATTTCGAGGTGGAAAAAGCATCCTTTGAAGAAGAGACTCTGCTCAATATTGTAAATGATGAGGATGATGAAGGCAAGCTTACTGCAAGAGCTCCGGTTGTTACCATAATGGGCCATGTTGACCATGGTAAAACCTCACTGCTTGATGTCATTAGAAAATCTAAGATTACCAGTGGTGAAGCAGGTGGTATTACCCAGCACATTGGTGCATATAATGTTCAAACATCAAAAGGCGGACAGATTACCTTTCTTGATACTCCGGGGCATGCTGCTTTTACTGCAATGCGGGCCAGAGGAGCCAAGGTTACTGATATTGTCATTCTTGTGGTTGCCGCAGATGATGGAGTAATGCCCCAGACCAAAGAGGCAATAAATCATTCCAAGGCTGCGGGCGTACCGGTTTTGGTTGCAGTCAATAAAATGGATAAGGATGGAGCTGATCCTGACAGGGTCATGCGTGAACTTTCTGAATTTGACCTGCTTGCAGAAGATTGGGGTGGGGATACTATTTTTGTTAAAGTTTCAGCAAAGACTGGAGAGGGTATTGATGAACTTCTCGAAATGATTTTACTCCAGTCTGAAGTTCTGGAGCTAAGGGCAAATGCCGATAAAAAAGCATCTGGCTATGTAGTTGAATCAAGGCTGGATACTGGACGGGGCCCTGTGGCAACTGTCCTTGTAAAACAGGGAACTCTGTCTGATGGAGACTCTGTGGTCTGCGGACTTCATTCCGGTAAAATAAGGGCAATGATTGATGATGGAGGCAACAGATTCCACAAAGCAGGACCAAGTACGCCTGCTGAAATTGTTGGTTTAAATGGTGTGCCAAATGCAGGAGATGAATTTATTGCAGTAGCTACTGATAAGGACGCAAAACAGATTGCCGGCCACAGAATGCAGAAACAGAGAGCAAAAGAACTTGCCAGGAAAAGCCGTGCAAATCTTGAAAAGATGTTTGAAAATCTTGGTACTGCTGCAATCAAGGAGCTTAAACTTATTGTTAAAGCCGATGTGCAAGGTTCCATTGAAGCATTGAATGATTCATTAAAAGATCTTGCCAAGGAAGAGGTAGATGTTAAAATAGTCCATTCTGGTACTGGTACTATTAATGATTCTGATATTGCCCTTGCAGCTGTTTCCGATGCTATTATAATAGGTTTTAATGTAAGACCCACACCCCAGATCCGAACACTTGCCAAAGAAGAAAATGTGGATATGAGGTTCTATGATATTATTTATGATGTAATAAATGATATTAAATCTGCTCTTGATGGAATGATGCCTTCAACATTTCATGAAAATATCATAGGTCAGGCAGATGTTCTTGATGTCTTTGTGATTCCAAAAATGGGTACAATTGCAGGCTGTCAGATTTCTCAAGGCAAGGTTATCCGAGGCAAGAATGTACGGCTCCTGAGAGATGGTGTAATCAAACGTGATACGCAGATCTCATCTCTGCGCCGATTTAAAGATGATGCCAAAGAGGTGGAACAGGGCTTTGAATGCGGTATTGGCCTGGAGAAATTCAATGATATCAAGGTGGGTGATGTTATTGAATGTTATGAAGTTGAAGAGAGAAAGTATAAAGCTGATTAATTTTAAAGATGAAACCCTATACAAGAGCTGAAAGAATCAGTGGTAAAATCCAACAAGCCATTACTGAACTTTTGAGCAAAAAAATGCAGGATCCAAGGATCGAGATGGCTACCATTACTGGAGTTAAGATGACTTCTGACCTTCGGGTTGCCCATGTCTATATCACTGCTTTTGGAGACAGAAAACGAATTTCACAGGCCCTTAAAGGGTTTAAAAATTCCAAAGGATTTATTAAAAAAAGAATTGCTCCAAAGCTTGGATTAAAATACATGCCGGATTTGAAATTTTTCTATGATGATTCCTTTGATAAAGCAGCCGAGATGGATGCACTGATTAAATCTGCCAATATTGGAATCTCAGAAGAGTAAGAAAATTACCTTGCTGGATTTTAAACTGTATTACTTTTCCCCCATAATCATGGAGAGGCAGGTACTAAGGCAGACTGACAAGAATATGCACATGGTCAGGCCCAAGTCTGCCCATGCTATAAATATATGAAAAATGGCATCATAGCAATTAATAAGCCAGAGGGTATATCTTCAGCCCGTGTAGTATCCCGTGTAAAAAAAGCCATTGGAGTAAAAAAGATCGGGCATACAGGCACCCTTGACCCCTTTGCCACGGGCTTGCTGCTTTGTTCCATTAACAAGGCAACCAGAATCTCTCAATTTTTCCTTAATGGTCATAAAAAATATCGTGCACAAGTCTTTCTTGGCAGGGAAACTGATACCTATGACCTAACAGGTAAGACTGTTTTTACAGCACCAGATGATTTAATGGACGCCCTTACCAAAGAAGATATTGAGCAAACAATAGAATCTATTGTGGGTGTACAGAATCAAGTTCCCCCAGTTTTTTCTGCTTTAAAGCATAAGGGTCAGCCCCTGTATAAACTTGCACGCCAGGGAAAAAAAATTATAAAACCACCAAGACAGATTGAAATTTTCAGCTTAACAATTAAGCAGATTAAAATGCCCTGTCTGGATCTTGAGGTTTTTTGTTCTTCAGGAACCTATGTCAGAAGTATGGCTTTTGATATTGGAAGAAAGCTTGGGTGTGGTGCCCATCTTTCAAAACTTTGCAGAACCCAGTCCAGCGCATTTAAACTTAAAAATGCCATTGAACTTTCTGAACTTGAAGCCCTTGATAAACATCTTGCAATAAAAAGAATTATTCCCATGTCAGATTGTCTTGAATTTATGCCAAAAATTGTGGTGGACAGCCCTTTAAAGGACAAAATTAAATTCGGGCAGAAGCTTTTGGTCAGAGAGATGGAGCCGCCTGTTTCAGAGCCTGGTAAAGATATAAGGATAATAGATGATAATAATAAATTGCTTGCCATGGTAAAGATGGATGAAAACAGGCAGGAGTATAATTATTCTTGTGTTTTCTTAACTTAATTGATATAAAAGCCTTGTTATATTTGTAATGGTATAACAATCTGCTCTGCATTTCTTTTTTTCTGAATGGAATATTGGATGGGAAATCATAAAAAGGCCAGATTGTTGAAAAATACCATATTTTTTTTATTCCATAAAAAGGAGTTTTAAAGTGGTTTTATTAGCTCAAAACAAAGAGGAGATGATTGAAAAATTCAAAATTCATGATTCTGACACAGGTTCACCCGAGGTGCAGGTTGCAATTTTAACCCACCGTATTTCTTATCTTACAGAGCATCTTAAAGAACACAAGAAAGACCATCATTCAAGACGTGGTTTGCTGATTCTTGTGGGAAGGCGCAGAAGCCTTCTTGATTATCTAAAGAAAAAAGATATTGAAAGGTATCGAACTCTGATCGAAAAACTCGGATTACGACGATAGTATGAAACAAGACCGGTTTTTGACCAATATCATGTCAAAAACCGGTTTATTATTTTTAATCAGCAGGCTGTTACAGAAAATCAATATTACGTGACAATCTGTTAAGCAATGATGTTAAGGGAAATTTTTAAATAAGTTCGCATGTCTGCTATCAAATTATTTTTAAAAAATATTTGGACAGTATTTAAATTTGATGGCAGACATGCGGGTTTATAATTTTTAGAAATTTCCTTACCATTTTTGCCTTGCCTTTACAGGAGAAATTCATGGAAAAAACATTTACAACAACTATTAATGGAAAAGAGTATTCCATTACAACAGGTAAAATTGCCAAACAGGCTTCAGGATCAGTAATAGTTCAATGCGGAGAAACCATTGTACTTGTTACTGCGGTGGGTGCAAAAGACCCAAAACCCGAGATTAGTTTTCTGCCTTTAACCGTTGATTATCAGGAGAAAATCTATTCAGCAGGCAGGATACCTGGAAACTATTTCAGGCGTGAAATAGGCAGACCTTCAGAAAAAGAGACCTTGACTGCAAGATTAATTGACAGGCCTATTCGACCTCTTTTTGAAGATGATTATAATTATGAAACCCAGGTCATTGCAACTGTCATTTCAATGGATAAAATCAATGAACCTGATACCCTTGCACTGGTGGGTGCCTCTGCAGCCCTTGAGATTTCTGATATTCCCTTTGCAGGACCCATTGCCAGTGTAAAAGTTGGCAGGATAGATGGAGAATTCGTTGTTAATCCCACCATTGAAGAGATGGAACTCAGCGATATTGAACTAATGGTGGCAGGATCAAAAACAGGTGTTGTCATGGTTGAAGGCGGGGCTGATATTGTTTCTGAAAAAGATATGCTTGATGCAATTTTTTTCGGTCATACAGCATTACAGCCTTTAATTGAAATCCAGCTTGAACTGAAAAAAGAATTTGGACAAGCCAAACGCATATTTGTACCTCCTGCAAAGGATGAAGAACTCATTGCAAAAGTAATTGAATTTTCTAAAGATAAAATTTATGAAAAAGTGCAGATTAAAACAAAGATAGAGCGTCAAAAAGCTTTGAGTGCTTTAAAAGATGAAACAATTGCGCAATTTTGTGAAGATTATCCAGAGCAGATTAAAGAGATAAAGGGCGCTTTTGGAAAATGTGTCAAACAAGTCAGCCGTGATATTGTCTTAAAAGAAGATAAAAGAATTGACGGCAGAGCCTTTGATGAAATAAGACAAATTAACTGTGAGGTTGGAAAGCTTCCAAGACCCCATGGTTCAGCTCTTTTTACAAGGGGAGAAACCCAGGTACTTGGTGTTTTAACCCTTGGTTCCGGCATGGATGAACAGCGTGTTGAAACCCTTATGGGCAACGAGACAAGAGCATTTATGCTGCATTATAATTTCCCTGCTTTTTCCGTGGGTGAATGCAGACGTGCAGGTGGTCCAAGCCGCAGAGATATCGGTCATGGAAACCTTGCCAGTCGTGCCATTGCAAGAGTTCTTCCTTCCCAGGAAGATTTTGAATATACCATTCGTCTTGTGGGAGAGGTGCTTGAATCCAATGGAAGTTCTTCCATGGGAACAATTTGTTCCGGCATCCTGGCATTAATGGATGGTGGTGTTCCAATCAAGGCACCTGTTTCAGGAATTGCCATGGGCCTTGTTAAAGATGATAATAAAACTGCTGTTTTGTCAGATATTCTTGGAGATGAAGATCATTTTGGCGACATGGATTTTAAAGTAGCTGGAACAGCTGAAGGTATTACGGCTCTCCAGATGGACATCAAGGTTAAAGAACTTTCAAAAGATATCATGGAGACTGCTCTTAATCAGGCAAAAGGCGGCAGGCTGCACATTCTTGATAAAATGCTTGAAACCTTGAAAGAGACAAGAGAAGAGGTTTCTCCCCACGCTCCCAAAATTGTCAGTATCCAGATTAAATCCGATAAAATCAGGGATATCATAGGCCCTGGCGGCAAAGTGATTCGAGCGCTTCAGGCAGACACTAACACTGTTATCGAGGTTAATGATTCAGGTATTGTAAAAATTGCGGCAACAAATGAAGAAGATGCCGCTCTTGCATTACAAATGGTATCAGATATCGCCCTGGACCCTGAAATTGGTACAATCTATCAAGGTACAGTTGTTAAAATCACTGATTTCGGTGCTTTTGTCAATATCAAGCAAGGCACTGACGGCCTTGTACACATTTCTGAACTTGCAAATTACAGAGTCAAAAAAGTGACGGATATTCTAAAAGAGGGAGAAGTTATTCCCGTAAAAGTTCTGGATATTACAAGGGATGGAAAAATAAAGCTGAGCTATAAAGCTGCAAAAGAAGATGAAAAATAATTCATTTTGTGTGTGTCCCCTTGCCAGCGGAAGCAGGGGGAACAGCCTTTTTGTTTCATGTAATGATTTTCCCATTTTAATTGATGCAGGGCTTTCAGGCATTGAACTTCAACGTCGTTTAAATATTGTTAATATTGAGCCTGAAAGTCTTCAAGCAATTATAATAACCCATGAGCATTCAGACCATGTAAAAGGTGCAGGTGTATTGCACCGTCGTTATAATATCCCTGTTTATATTACAGAAAAAACATGGAATGCCTGCTCTAACCTAGGTGAAATCAAAGATTTACGTTTTTTTGAATGTGGCAGACCCTTTAAAATAAATCAAATCAAAATACATCCCTTTTCCATTTCCCATGATGCCATGGATCCGGTTGGGCTGACTCTGGAATTTAAAACTCATAAACTTGGTATTGCCACAGATCTTGGTATTGCCACAACTCTTGTAAAAGATCATCTGGACAACAGCACTGTGTTATATCTTGAATCAAATCATGATCCTGATATGCTCATTAATGGTCCTTACCCCTGGCATCTCAAACAGAGAATCAAGGGCAGAACAGGACATCTTTCCAACATGGATGCAAAAGACCTGCTTGCCGGGCTTAAAACAGATAATCTCAAGCATGTCATTCTTGCCCATTTAAGCGAAGAGAATAATTGCCCCAAAAAAGCAGCTGCAGAAGTATCCAAAGGTTTGAACGGGTCTGATATTGTTCTGCATGTTGCAAAGCCTGATAAGCCGGGCAGAGTCATTAAATTTTAAAAATAGTATTGAATTGATAGTTCAAGTCTGGCTTTATTTATTTTTTCACCATATTCGGTATTGTCTCCCCCCAAAAGAAAACCAGTTTTTATTTCCAGTGTAAGGTTTGTTAATGGTGAATAGGTCATATAGGGTGTTATGCTGGTGCTTTGGTCATTTAAATTATAAATAAAAGTTATTCCAGGAACAAAATATAAAATATCAAAGGGCTCTTTTTGAGAAATTTTTAGATAGAGATAATCTTTCATGACAGCCTGCTTGTTATAATATGCTGCCATGGTTTTACTTTTTAATATATCTGTTTTGCTTGATGTATTTAAATAGTGGCTAAATCCGCTTTGGATAAAGGCAAGATAGTTTTCATACTCTTTAGATGAATATCCCTGCCCGTTTCGATAATATTCTAATATATAGGTGGTATCCTGGTTTGAAAGATAGCGTATACCCAGTAAAAAATTAAATGCTGTCTGTTCAGATTCGTTGATATTGCCGTATTGGTCAATAATGTGTTTAGTATAATCTTTTACCAATGCTGCATCTCCATGGATTTCAAAGGAGGTTGAAAGGTTTTTAGAAAAATCAATCCCAAAGCTATTATCCATATTTTCACTGATTAGAAACATCAAATCAATATCTGTATCAAAGGTAAAAAAATAAAATTTTCCACCCCAGATAAGTTCATCTTCTGAGCCTATTTCATGATTGAAATCATAGTTTACCGGCATGAGAACAGGAGTTATGGCAATTGTCTGTAAAAAACCTTCATAGCTTTTGATAAAATCAATGCTTAAAGAGTAATAACCCTCCAATGTTGCATCGGGATTATCAAGATCCTTTGGTCTTGCAAAGAATGCAGCAGGGCTGAATGCATATCCCTTTCCCCATTTATGAACTTTTTTCCCTGCATCTACAGCAAAAGAATAAGAAGGCTGAAAAGAGATATATAGTTCTTCAGCTGTTCTTTCAGAGACCCAGTTTTCATCATCATTATAATAAAAAAGACCATTGAAGCGTCCATACAAGTTAATGATATTCCATTGAAACTGGCCTTCAAGTGTTAAATCAAGGTCTGTCTGCCAGGCCATATCCTCATTGTTTTGATTTAAATATTTTTGTTTAAATAAGAGCCCATCCCTGTTAAAAATTTTTATTGTCTCTTTTGTTTCAATATCAGCATTTATTGAATATGGTTTTTTTTCAATTTCTTCAATTTCAAAATCAAGGTCCAGGTCATTCAAAGAGGTGTCGCTGTTTTGTGAAAATGCGGTTTTATAAGGGAAAAATGCTATTAATCCAAGCATAAGGATGAAGAAAACTGGTCTCATTATTATCTTAAACCATCAATTTTATGCATATAGTTCAGGCTGAAGATTTCACTGGCAAGCTCTCTTGTCTTGACCTTGGCAAAAACAATATATGATTTATATCCTTTATATAATGGGCTGTCTGTTTCTATAATAGAAGGTCGGACAACACCATTTCCAAAGTCTTTTATTTTTTTGAAATAGAGAGTTTTAATTAACATTCCAGAAGCAGCATAGCACTCTATTGTATCGGGAAGCAGTCTTTTTGCATCAATGAACATGGTAACAGCCTCATATGCAACATTTTTACGTTTAGCTTTTAAATAAAGAGTGTATCCAATATCTGTGGTTTCAATTTTTTCACAATTGTATTCAGCAGAGTAATCCAGGCGCATAATGTCAGAGTTATTGAAAATTCCCCCTGTTACAGATTGCAGACTTGTTATGCGGATTGGTTTTCCAACATTGGGAATATAGAGCCACATATTGTCTCCAATACGAAGAGTGCTTCTTCCTTTTTCACTGGCAGGTGCAAGGAAAACCGAAGCCATTTTTTCTTTGCCTTTTTTTACAGAAAACATTACAAACTCTTTTTTTGTGCCATCGGGCTCTATATTTATCAGTTTCCTGTACATTTCAAAAGTTTCAGGGTTTAGATTTCTATCAACCTGTTTGAGGATTTCATTTCCATCTAAGGCAAATGCTGTCATGGAAGAAAACAGGGTCAGTAAAGTAATTATGACTATTTTTTTCATTTTTTTCCCTATAAGTTAATTATTTATTAAACTAAACATGGCCTAAAGCATCAACCGGTTCCATTCTTGAGGCTTTATAAGCGGGTTGTAAACTGGCAAACACAGAGATCAAAAGCACAATGCATGATACCCAGAGAAGTTCTGTAAGGTTAACAGAAGGGGACAACAATATATTGTCCTGACGGCCAAAGGAAATGCTTATTTTATAAATATTTAAAGCCCATATACCAGACAATCCAATGATGGAACCTGCAATTGTACTCATAAAGCCCAGTAAAAATCCTTCTGTAAGGAAAAGGCTCATGATTCTGCCCGGTGAAGTTCCAAGGGCTGACATGGTTCCAATCTCTCTGACACGCTCGTAAACAGACATCATCATGACATTTAAAACACTGATTAATACAATGGCAATCATAATGACTTTCATTGCAATGGTCATGAGATCTATCATTTTTGCAATATTTGAAAATGGAGAAAGCTTTTTCCATGTATGTATTTCAAATGCCGGCTTTCCTTTTTTATTTATAAACTCGCCCAGTTTTAAAGAGAGGTCTGCATATACTTTTTCAAGTTTGTTAAAATCATGTAATAGAATGGCCACCTCAATTACTTCTGGTTTGTCCATCCTTAAAAGTTCCCGTGCATCTTTTATATGCATATAGCCCTCTTTGCCCTGGGGCCCTAACATGGTCTCAATGATCCCGGCAATTTTAAAGTTCAATCCGTTTACACTGCCATCCTTGTTATTTGCAACCAGCACTATTGCATCACCAATTTTAAGCTTCATTCCTTTGGCGAGTTTTTCCGGTATAATTATCTCACCCTGATTTAACAATATTCCGGTTTTTCTTTTTTTATCAAATTTCATCCGGTTTTTTACATCAGGACAAACCAGAATCTCTTTTTCAGGGCTTATGGCATTCAACCGGATATTTGTGGTGTCAGTAAAATTGCTTAACATGGCATTAAGTTTAATTCTTGGTGCCCAGGCTTTTACTTCACTATTACCTGCAAGCAATTGTTCAATTTTTTGATATTTTTTTTTGTCCAAGGTCAGATCCAATGGCATGGTATCAATTGAAGAGACATATCCTTTTTTATGGATCTGCATTTGCGCAAGGTTTGAATCTGTGATTTGTCCAATCATCATTGACTTAAAAGAGCCCACAAGACCGGAAAACAAAATTACAAGAACAATACCAAAAGTAATTAAAAGCGAGGTTAACAAGGTTCTTCGTTTGTATCTTAAAAGATTGCGAAGTGCAATTTGAAATATTCGAATCATTTTTTCTCCTTTTTGTCTATGAAAGTTTTCCGTCAACAAGTGTATATGTGATTTCTGCCTCGTCCATAATGCGTGGATCGTGTGTGGAAAATATAAAGGTGGTGTTGAATTTGTCTTTCATCTCCCGCATCAAACGGATAATATTCAAAGAAGATGCCTTGTCAAGATTTGCTGTTGGTTCATCCGCCATAACAAGTTTTGGTTTGGTTATAAGAGCCCTGGCAACCGCAACTCTCTGTTTTTGCCCTCCTGACAACTGATCAGGAAATTTATCTTTTTGGTCCAGCATCCCAACTGATTCAAGAACATCCATAACCATCTCTTTTCTTTTTTGAGCCGGTTCATTTTTAATCATGATAAGAGGGTATTCTATATTTTCATAGGCAGTCAGTACCGGGAAAAGGTTGAAAGACTGGAAAATAAATCCTATGACTTCGCCCCGAAATGCAGCCCTTTTTTTACGGCTGAACAGGTCAACCTGTTTACCATTAACAAGAATTCTGCCGCTGCTTGGTTTATCAAGACATCCAATTAAATTCAGCATGGTTGTTTTTCCACTTCCGGAAGGTCCCACAAAGGAGACAAATGCTGATTTTTCTATGGACAGAGTAATATCGCTTAAAGCCGCTACCTCAACCTCGCCTGTTTGATATATTTTTGAAATATTTTCAATTTGAACTAATGCCATGCCTGCCTCCTTTAAGAGCAAAAAGAATATTTGGTTTTTTTAAATGCATTTTTAAGTTTTCCTTTCAATATATTTTGGTTTAATTTTCTCCATATTGGTAAAATAGTAAGCAAAACATATACCAGATAAAAGAACAATAGCATAAGGTATTGAAATAAGAATATTTATTTTAATTTTTAAAATTTTTTGCTGGCTTTTAAAAATACAATTGAGTACTTTGTATGCAGCACACTGTGTCTGTGCGCGT
>CAZYDL010000056.1:0-14256 GCA_964646305.1 uncultured Desulfobacula sp.
CTTTTAAAATAACAAGGCAACAAAACAAGGAATTAACTGCTATGTCGAATGATATGGCAAGATTAATAGGCTTTGATAATGTTGAAGAAATAGACTTACATACAGGAAATCCAGAAATTACCTCAAAAATTTTACTTGCACAATACAGAAGATTAAAAATTATTGGTGACTACATTAACGATGGTAAAGTAAGTCTAACTTCAAAAATAAAAAACGATAGCTAACAAATTTTTTCCAGTAGACCGCAAAAAGCCGCGGCTGCTGAAAAGCACGTTCTGTTTCTAAACATACTATAGTGCAAGAATGATACAAAAAGAAAAATATTTTAAAGAGACCGAAAATGCAGTTCGAAGCCTATTTAGCTGTATAGGTGAGTACAGAGATTTATTTAAATTAAGTATTTCACCAATTAAAGCGTTTCAACATACTGGTGAGGAAGATTTTAAAAAAAAATATGCCGAATGGCGAAGTGAACCCAAAGTAATTGAACAGCATGTCTTTGCTGATTATGCTCGTGAAGAGTTCCATGCAAATATTTTTTCAATGTATGTAATATCAGGTTCGATTTTACAAATTGTCAACAAAGCTATAGAGCTATTCTCTAACAATACTGAAGTAAAACCAAAATATGCCTACCTATTCGAACGATGCAACAACCTTCCAAATAATAAAATAAAAAAATTCTGTATTGGCAGAGATGTTAGAAATGTACCACTTGGGCTTGCAATTTATGCTGGTAGAAATCAATACAACCATCTTGAAGTCGGAAGGAATCTGCATACATTAAATGTCAATATTTTCGAAGCATTAGCGACGGTAGATGAGGATAAAGGTTATAGAAACCCCGCCTTTGACCTTTCTAATGAGTTACTTGATAGCTATTCTTTTAATATTTTAGGTTTACTCGATTGGAATTCTTATGAGGATTACCAAACTGATATGCAAAAAATTTTCAGCTCTAACAACGATAAAACAGAACAAAACGCTGGAGTGGATCGGGGGCTACTGAGCGGCTCTTGAAAGTTTTAACTTTGATATAAATTTTAATCATGCAAAGTTTGTTGGCATAAAGCCCCCGACCCCTCAGCTTTGCGTTATAAACAATAGGAGAACATGTGATGGAATCAAATTTTAAAAATTTAAATATCATGCTAACCGTATGTTTAGCACTTTTCATTTTGCCTTGGGTTTTAATCCCATACAAAGTAGTACGCGTGCCAGAAAATATGTCCATGCCAATATTGATGGTGGCTTTGTTATTTGGTCTTCTATATTATGTAGTGCTAGGAATTCTTGCATCTAAAAAAAATCGCAGTGTCATAAAATGGGTTGGGTTATCAATTATTGTTTCTCCAATAGGGCATATTGTTTCCTACCCATTAATGCTTTCAGCAAAGCCATTACAAAAAAAGGAGTAAATTGCTTATACCATATCTTTTATAAGGAAAAATCAGATGACACTGTTTCACTAATATTGTTAAAATTTAAACGATTATTGAAGCAAACCGCAGATTACGCCTCATACATTTGCTACTTTATTAAAATTTTTTATCAGTTTTGTTCGAATTATGATTTAAATAATGTTGAAAGGATTCAATGCGAATCGAAAAGTTATAAAGACCCAATATCAGCAGATAAAAAAGCACTGCCAGCTATATTCAACTTAACTTGTAGCAAACTGGAATATGAATTCTCAACTTTATTAAAGTTACTAATATAAAAGGCGGAATAAGGTCATGTTTTTCCGAAATAATTATGGCTTTTAAAAGTTATTATACCCTCCAGTGGAAGGTGATTTGCCTTTTGCTTACAGGTTTTTGATTTGCGTTAGACCTGTGATTATAGGGATGTTGAATGTATTATTCAAATGCTTTTATATATTCTGTTACCTTTTGACATTCCTTTTCTAAAGTTTCAAGCTTGTGGTCAATATTTTCAAGGTCATTTCCCTTGCCTGCCGATTCAAGGGCAAATGCAGCATCGGCAGCAGCCTGGGCTGCAAGGTATTTTAGGATTCCTTTAAGCTTATGGGCTGACTCATTCAAATTTTGACTGTTTTTTTCCAGAACAGCTTTTTTAATCTCTCCATAAATTTGTGGCCAGTCTTGAATATAATCAGCCAAGCAATCCTGGATAAGATCCATATCATTATCCATGATCTCTTTTAATTCGTTTAAATTAATTGCAGGATCACTCATTTTTTTTTGTTTCCCAGAAATCCTGGCTCTCTTTTAAAATATCATTCATGTCATTTTCATCAATATCATCATCAATCAGATCATTTTGGATAGTATCATCATCTTGAATTTCTGATTCCAGTCCTGATTCCAGTTTTGATTCAAGATCTATTTCAGGGTCTATTTCAGCATCCAGATCCTGTAGCGGTTGATCTGTTAAAGGGTCGAGGTCATCAACGGGGAGCGCATCTTCTTCATCAATATCATCACTCTGTTCCATCTTTTCCTGTTCTGATTCATCATCAAGACCATAATCAGGCAGATCTATCTCAAGCTGCTCATCAGACTCTAAATCTTGATCTTCCTGGTCATTATTTTCATTGGATTCAGGGATATAATTGCCCTGTCTGTCAAACATGAGGCTGCCGCTTATTTCAACACTGAAATCTAATCTAAAGGCAATTTCATTATTATGCACAACAATTTCACCGCCTTTGGATGAAATGGTTTTAGCGTTCATTTTGTTTTGCATGATCTCTTTGATTGTATCAAGATCAAGGTCATCTTTAACAGCATCTATGAGATCTTTTTCACCATTTTTTATGACATCCGGGTCAGTGATTTTCATATAAAAAGCCCCTCCAAATAATTAATAATGAAGAATTAATGAGTCATGGTTCTTAACTTTGAATTCTTAATTATAAATTCCTATTTTTTTTTAATATGCTTTATCAGCAAAACTGGACTCAATAAATTTATCAATATCGATGATTTTACCAATCCCCATGTCATCATGCATATACCTTTGGATTTTATCAAGGTCTTCAGCAACAGGGTAGAGGCCATCCCACCTGATAGCCTGGGGTTGGGAGAATACATTTTTTAAAACTTCTGGATTCAGTCCAAGTTTCCCTTCAGGATCAAGAAAATTTACAGCAATGTCTGCAGCTCTGATTTTATCATCTTCTATGTATTCACCCGTATCCATGAGCAGGGATACAAATTCCTGGGCAGCTTCGGGATGCTTTTGAATAAAGTCATCCTGCATGGCAACAACACAACAGGGATGATTGTCCCATCGAGCTGCCGAGTAAAATTCCAGGTTTCCGATTTCACCAATAATGGCTTTTGTGGCTACAGGCTCTGCAACCATGAATCCTGCTACATCTTCATTCTCTTTCATTATACTGGGCATTTTAATGGGAGGAACAACCTCAAACCTGACATTGATTGCTTTTTTTCCTGGAACTCCAGGTTTAAGCCCAAGCTCTCTTAAAAATTTATGGGCAAGCATATGGTGAACAGACATTTTATGGGGGATATCCACAACTTTATATTTATAAAAACTTTGCAGAGAGTCAAATCTATGGTCATAATGCCTGGATCTTATAAAGGTACTTCCATTTTTATGGGCAAATAGAACAAGTTTTATGGGAGAATCATAGGCAAATAGATCCATGGCAATGGGTGCAAGTACAAATGCACAGTCAATTTTTCCGTTTTCAAGACCCTCCTGGATTGGGTTCCATCCGCCCTTCAGGCTTGTGGTAAGATCAAAATGTTCGGGCTCAATATCTCCATTATCAATTCTGTGTTTTAATGCGCCAAGAGCAAGGTGATCTGTAATTTGGATATGGGCAACATTGAGTTCAACCTTGCCACCAATTATAGATCTTTTCTTTTTTACAGGTTTTTTATCTTCTGTCTCTCCTGAAAATGCTTTTTCTATGCCTTTTTTGATTTGTTCTTCATCAAAGGGTTTGGGAACATGGCCACTGCCGCCTGCTTCCATAATGGCTATCTGCTGACCCTTGTCAGCCTGGGCAGTTGCCATTATAAAAGGCAGGTCCTTGAACTCATCAATTTTTCTTAGTTCCTGTAAAAACTCAAGTCCATCCATTATTGGCATATTCCAGTCACTTATAACAAGATCTGGCTTTTTGTCCTTGACTTTTTCAAGTCCGTCAGCACCATTGACAGCCATAACAAGATTTGTAAATCCAGCCTTGTTTAGAATCTGTTTAAACATCATTCGCATGGTTCCCGAGTCATCTGCCACAATGATTTTAATATTGGGATCTACTGCCATAGAAATACTCCTTAGTTATTTATAAGCATGTAATTTATATTTTTTAATAAAAAAACTATTCATTCCAGGACCAGCTAAAGGTATATTGAAGTTTCTGGATAATTCTGTCAAGAATAAATCCAAGAATACCTATTGCTATAATTATTGCCATTAATTTGTCATATTCCATTGTATCTCGTGCATCATTGATTAAATACCCAAGCCCGCTTGAGACCCCGAGGAATTCTGCAGGAACAAGCACAATCCAGGCTATTCCAAGGGCCAGCCTAAGGCTGGTGAGCATATAAGGCAGTGATGCCGGGATTACAATGGTTTTTATAAGCTGAGTATTGCTTGCTCCCTGGTTCAATGCCATTTTGATCCACTGGGGATTAATATTTAAAACTCCAATGGTCGTATTCAGTATTATAGGGCAAATTGTCGCTATTACAATCAAAAAATAGACAGCAGATTCAAAACTTGCAAATAAAAGCAAAGCAATGGGCATCCAGGACAGGGGGCTGATCATCCTTACAAATTGTATGGGAGAGTATGAAAGACTTCTTAGTTTTGGATAAAAACCAACCATAATTCCTATTGGAATACCAAGAATTGCTGCAATGGATATTCCAATGATAATTCTGCGTAAACTTGTAAATACAGATATCCAGAATCTGCTTTCCTGGCATGAGGCTAGCAGAGCTTTAAATGTGGCACCAGGTAAAAAACCTTGAAATTGTATGAATTCCGGCCTTGTAAAGATAAAACCTGCACTTATCATCCAGAGACAAGCAAAAATTGTAAGCCCTATAAGTTCATATTTCCAGCCAAAGTTTCGATTGCCAAAGATAGCAGTCAGTCCAACCTGGCCAGGGTCTTTATATATGAATTTATTTATTGATTTCAATGATCTCTTCCCTTGTATACGGTTGTACAATATCACAATTGCAGAATTTTTGCATGCCGCCCATTTCGCTTAATGCCTTTAATACAAATTTATTTTCCACCAGGTTATCTGTGGCTTTCAGGGTATCAAGGTTTTTAAGAAAATCTGTATTGCCTTCCACAAGAGTCTGCTTCATCTGGTCAATGATAAACTGTGTGGCAGATGGAAAGGGAAAGGGTTGGAACCCAATTCTTGATACATCCCATTGAGGATGCACAAGCTGATTTTTTTCAGGCTTGGTAAATACTTTATACAGGACATTTTTAGGCATGGGCAGATAGCCTTCTCCATCCCGGCTCAACAGATGTGCAGTCTCTTTTGGATTATTGATGCACCATGCCTGTGCCCGTACAATTGCATTGATGGCTTTCTGTATGATCAGATTATTTTGATTGATAAAATTATCATTGGCTACAATAACACAGCAGGGGTGGTCTTTCCATATATCACCTGTAAACCTCATGATTCTGGCATTTAGTTTTATTTGCGCCAGAGCATTAAAAGGATCTGCAACAATAAATCCATCAATTTTTTTACCCAGCAGAGCAGTGGGCATATCTGGCGGAGCCAGGATGAAAAGATTGACTTCATCCTCTGCCAGCCTGGTGGATTGTGGTTTTATTACAGGTCTGAGTCCCTGGGAGCGCAGCCCAATCTGTAGAACAAGATTCTGCATGGAATACCATGACGGCACAGCAATTTTTTTTCCCCCAAGATCTTTGAACCTGTATATATCAGAATCGTGTCTCACTGTAACAGCACTTCCATTGGTATGGTTCCATGCAAGCACCTTTACAGGCATGTTCTGTTTAAATCTCATCCAGATGGGAATTGGGAAAAGCATGTGTGTCAAATTAAATTTGCCTGCCAGGAATGATTCAGTTAAAACTTTCCAGGACCTTACCATAACAGGCCTGTCAACCTTAAGACCTTCATCTGAAAAATATCCAAGCCCGTGGGCCACCAGCAAAGGTGTGGCATCGGTAATGGGAAGATATCCAAGACTAAGGGTTTGTTTTTTTGCAAAAACATTGGCTGTATTGGGAAGAAACAGGCTGGAGCATATGGCTCCTGTGGTTTTAAGAAATTGCCGCCTTGAGTTTGGTTTGACAAGCTCTTTCAATTAAAACATACTCCTTTTGGCAAGGTATGAATTTTTAAATTTTTCCATGATTTCTTTACGTATTTCTTTGAATCCTGGCTTATTTCTATCCCTTGGATAGTCCTCATTAATTTCAAAAATATCCTGAATAGTGGCAGGTTCTCCTGCCAGCAGGATGATTTTAGTGCCCATGCGGATGGCTTCGTCAATATCATGGGTCACAAAGACAGCGGTAAATTGTTCAGAAAGCCATAAATTGACCATCTCTTCCTGGATATGAGCCTGGGTAAATGTATCAAGAGATGCAAAGGGTTCATCCAGTAAAAGGATGTCAGGCAGTCCAACAAGAGCTCTGGCAAGGCATGCCCTCTGGGCCATGCCAAGGGATAACTGGCTGGGTTTTGCATGGCTGAACTCTGCAATACCCATGATTTCTAAAAATTGGTCGACCCTGTAATCAAGTTCTTTGGTATCACCGCGCAGTGTGCAGCCATAGGCGACATTTTCTTTTACATTCAACCATGGAATCAGTGTTGGCTGCTGGAAAAGCATGGATCGTGAAGGATGTATTCCACGGATTTCCTGTCCATCAACATAAATTTGTCCGGAACTTGGCTTTTCAAGACCTGCCAGCATATTTAAGAGTGTTGATTTGCCACAGCCTGACTCTCCAAGAATAATAATAAAATCGCCTTTATCAATGGCAAATGAGATGTCTTTGAGTACTATAAACTCAGATTTGTTTATATTCTTATAAATCTTTGTGATTTTTTTAAGTTCTATTTTCAAAATTTATTTTCCGAAATTATGTCCAGAATATATGAAGAATCAACAAGACGGTTCATATCTATTCTGTTTTTTAAAACCCCCATTACATCCTTCATATAATTTTGAATAATATTCAAAATTTCAATGTCAGGTACCAGTAAAGAGGGGCTGAAACTAATATCAGTGTTTAAAAAAATATGTTCAATCACTTCCTTTTTCTGGTCAAGAAACTCTTGCGCAAGATTAATATTTTCTTGCCTGCTTGATTTCTCAAGACTTTGTCCGGTGTGAGTAAACAAGGAGACAATCTCCTGAACTGCTGTGAGATTGTCTTTTATAAAAGAGGTGTTTAATACAAAAACACAGCAAGGGTGGTTTTGCCACAGACTATGGGATGTACATACCCTGCCTGCAATTTTATCAAGAACTGCTTTGGTGCCAAATGGTTCTGCAACAGCAAATCCTGCAATATCATTATCCTGGTCACTTTTCAGCATTTCATCCATTAAAAAGGGGTTGACGGTCTCCCATGCTACATCTGCACTGGTATCATTGTGGGAGCCAAGTTTTAGATTTGCAGAAGATAAGAGTCTATGCAGGAGCATGTTTTGAATGGAAAGCTCTGAAGGCACAAGAACGGTTTTCCCTTTAAAATCAGTGATCTCTTTTATATTAAGGTTTTTGTTTTTAACAATTACAGAACCTGACCTGTGGACAAACATTAAAATCCTGATATCAAGGCCAGAGGCAAAAAGATCCATTGCAATGGGAGCTGGTAGAAAAGCTCCATTGATACTCTGTTCCCTCAGGCCATCAATGACTTGATCCCAGGAATTCATGGATTTTATTTCAAGATTTGAGCAGGAGATACTTAGTTCGTTGTTTTTTAATTTAAGATTGGTACTGCCCAGGATCAGGTGATCAATAATTCTTAGATGACCGATACAAATGCATGGTTTATCTTTCATTAATACCTCTTGAATTTGCCATTGAACTAAGGGTTAATACTTATCACAGGCCTTAAATCTTTGCAAGTTTAAAGGGGCATGGTACATAAAACTAAAGAAAAGGGTTTATCAGGCAAAAGGGTTCTTGTCCAATTTTTAGATTTAACAGGAGATATTATAAACAGCTTTGGGTAAATCTATTTTTCCCGGTCAAGGTTAAATGCTGAATGAAGGGCTCTTACTGCAAGTTCAGCATATTTTGCCAGAATAACACAGGATATCCTGATTTCTGAAGTGCTGATAAGTCTGATATTTATATTTTCATCTGCAAGTGCCTGGAACATTGTGGCTGCAACTCCAGAGTGAGATTTCATTCCAAGCCCGATAACTGAAACCTTGGCAATCTCTCTTGCTGTAAGAACTTCAACAGCACCCATTTCCTCTGCAACTTTTTGTGAAATGGTTTTTGCTTTTTCAAAGTCATCCTCAGTTACAGTAAAGGTCAGATCTGTTGCTCCGTCAGAACGTGTGTTCTGGATAATCATATCCACACTTATTTCAGCCTTGGCAAGGCAGGTAAATAATTTTGCAGAAACACCAGGCTGGTCTGGAACTTTTTTTAAAGTGATTCTTGCTTCATTCATATCACAGGTAATTCCCGAAACAATTACACTTTCCATATCTTTAGTTTCGTTGACAACCATAGTTCCTTCCTCCTCATTGAATGATGACCTTACATGGACAGGTACATTATATTTTTTTGCAAATTCAACCGAACGTATCTGAAGAACCTTGGCGCCCAATATGGCCATTTCAAGCATTTCTTCATAGGATATTCTATCTATTTTCCTTGCACTGCTGCATATTCTCGGGTCTGTGGTGTAAACCCCGTCAACATCAGTAAAAATTTCACAGACATCAGCTTTTATGGATGATGCAATGGCTACGGCAGAAGTATCAGACCCGCCCCGGCCAAGGGTGGTAATGGCCCCATCCTCATCTGCGCCCTGGAACCCTGCAACAACAGCAATATTTCCGGTTTCAACTGCACCCTTTAAATTTTTACAGTTAATATCAAGTATTCTTGCCTTGCCAGACATCCTGTCTGTTAAAATTCCTGCCTGGAAACCAAGAAATGATTTTGCCTTATATCCCTTTGCTTTGAGTATCATGGTAAGAAGGGCTGCCGTTGTCTGTTCGCCTGTGGCAAGCAGTAGATCAAGTTCCCTTTTATCAGGATTTTTTGAAGCTTGTTTAGCAAGGGAAATAAGATTGTCAGTTACACCAGACATGGCAGAGAGGACTACAACAATTTTGTCTCCCATATCGAATGCCTTTTGAACCCTTTTTGCAACATTGTTGATATGTTCAATATCTGCAACTGAGGTCCCACCATATTTTTGCACTCTTAAAGCCATATATAAACTCCGCTATATTAAACTTAAATACTGCCCAATTAATAAGATTTTAATTATATCCACTTAAGGATATTAACCTTTTATAAAACCATTTTGTTTATCAGATTTAATCCTGGTTGTCCAGAGGCAAAAAATGATAATATCCTATTATAATCCTTATCAAATTTAAAATTAATTTCAATATCAAATTTAAAATCAATCTGTTCAAGAAGCTCTGGCCATTCAATAATGAGAATATGATTTTTTTCAATAAGGTCATCAAAACCTGTATATTCAAGTTCTTCAACTGAACCAAGCCTGTAAAGATCAAGATGGCAAAGGGTAAGGTTATTGCCGGGATATATATTAATAATATTAAATGTTGGGCTGGTAATATAATATTTTTCACTTACTCCAACACCCTTTGCAAAGCCCTGTACAAAAGTTGTTTTGCCTGCACCCAGTTCACCTTTAAGTGCAATGCAAATACCCTGCAAAACCTCTTTGCCAAGGCTTTTTCCCAGATTAAAAGTTTTTTGGGAATTTTTTGATTCTATGGTTTTTGTCTGTTTGTTATTCATATTTTAAAAAAGGCAACCCTTTGCAATTAAAAATTCATATTTCAAAATTAACAATTTATTTCAACAGATAATTATGAATGGCTTTTGGAATTATATTCACCATATCTGTGGCAAGAAAGCCAAAGCCTCCAATATTGTCTGCAAGGGTATCACCACACAGGCCATGTATAAAAACACCTGCAAGGCTTGCATTTTCAGGTGAGAAACCCTGGGCGCAGAACCCTGCTATCATGCCGGTTAATACATCGCCCATACCTCCTGAAGCCATGCCCGGGTTGCCCGTAGGACAAATCTGGCTTTGCCCGGTGGGAAAACTTACTATGGTCTGAGCTCCTTTTAAGATCAGAATACAATTATATCTTTTTGCAAAATCTGAAGCAGTTTCAAGCCGGTTGTTTTGTATATCAGCTGTTGTGATATTGCAAAGCCTTGCCATTTCTCCGGGATGTGGTGTTAAAATAGCAGGAGCTTTTTTTACTTTAAGGATATCAGGATTTTGAGCAATACAATTTAATGCATCAGCATCAAGAATCATCGGTACTTTGCATTTTTCAATAAGTTTATGGACAAGTTTGATGGTTCCCTTTGCCGTCCCAATACCGGGTCCCATGGCAAGAGCCTGCTTGTCTTTTAAAAGTGTTAGAATTTCATTAAAGCAATTATCTGATAAATATCCCTCTGCTTTTTCAGGCAGCAAAAGAGTCATGGGCTCTATAACCATGGGTTCAATGATTTTATTAAGGCTTTTGGCAATCCCAAGGCTTACAAGACCTGTTCCACTTCGTATGGCTGCATTGGCACAAAGTGCTGCAGCACCTGTTTTTCCTGTTGATCCTGCAACAACAAACAAATGGCCGTAACTGCCTTTATGGTTTTCAAATTCTCTTGGAGTAAATAATCCAGCAATCTCTTTTTTTTCAATCTGGGACAATTGAATCTTTTTCTCTTTTACAATAAATTCTGGAATTCCAATATCAATAACTTTAAGTGCGCCTGTATAAATATTGCCTGGATATAAAATATGTCCTGCCTTGGCAAAGGCAAAGGTTGCAGTTGCATCAGCTTTTACAGCAACTCCAAGGGGCTGGCCTGTATCAGAATTAAGGCCCGAAGGGATATCAATGGAAAAAACAGGGCTTTTACTGGAATTTATCAATTCTATGGTGTCTTTGAAAAATCCCCTTACATTGGAATTAAGACCTGTTCCCAAAATTGCATCAATAAAAATATCATGATGAACAATGCGGGTTTTGTATTGTTTAAATGTATCAGCATCCGGGATTTCAATAATCTTAGAATCTTTAGATCTATCACACAATTTGATGGCAAGGTCCATATTGATTTTTGCATCGCCTTGAACCTTGTCTTTAGAAGACAATATAAAACAGGTAACACTAATGCCTTTTTCCATTAAATATCTTGCAATTACAAACCCATCACCGCCATTATTGCCCCTACCTGCCAATACTGCAACTTTTTGTGTCTTGATATCCCTGAATTTTTCAAGGAGAAAATCAAATGCTCCCCTTCCTGCATTTTCCATTAAAACAAGACCTGGAATTCCAAAGGATTCTATGGTCTGTCTGTCCATCTCCTGCATTTGTTTGGCTGTGACAAGAAGCATTTTATTCCTCTTTTTGAATTAATATGATTGGTTTTAATATCATTAAATAAAATGTTCTTCAACAGACTATTATATAACTTAAGGACAAAAATCATAAAAGCTCTTTATGTCTGAAACATGACACAAGGTGATCATTGACCATGCCCACTGCCTGCATGTGGGCATAGATAATCACAGGACCAACAAATTTAAACCCACGCTGTACAAGATCCTTTGAAAAGGCTATGGATTCTTTTGTTTTAACAGGTATCTCTTCTTGGGTTTTAAACTGATTGATTATGGGGCTGCCGTTAACAAATTGCCAGGAATATTCATTAAAGGAACCAAACTCTTCCTGGATTTTAATAAATGCCTGGGCATTTGTTACAGCTGCATTGATTTTGAGTTTGTTACGAATAATACCGGGGTCAAGGAGGCATTTTTCAATTTGTTCAGGAGAAAAGCCGGCTACTTTTTCAACATCAAATTTAGCAAAGGCTTTCTTATATCCCGATCGCCTTTTTAAAATTGTCAGCCAGGAAAGTCCTGCCTGGGCACCTTCCAGGATTATAAACTCAAAAAGTTTTTTATCATCATGAACAGGTACTCCCCACTGCTCATCATGATATTTGATATAGATAGGATCATCTGTTACCCATTTGCATCGTTTCATGTGTACAAGGTTTCTCCAATCGGCAGACTGCAACATTCCGGAAAGTGGATTATTGATCTCATGTGCCATATTTCTTAAGATAGTCGATATTGAGTATGATTAAAATTATCAAATATAGACAATAGAATCAATGATTTTTAGGAAAACATAATTTTTAGAAAAACAATTTCTCAACAATTTTAAAATACAAATTCACACCCTTGTACAAGCTGTTGCAATATTATATATAATATTTTTAAAAGCCAGCTAAGTTTGCAAACAAAATAGATAAATTTTAGGGCACCATGATGAAACCTAATACACCAGAATATAAAATTGGATCAGGATATGATGTTCACAGGCTTGTAAAAGATAGAAAGCTGATCCTTGGCGGAGTTGATATAGATTTTGAACGTGGACTTGAAGGACATTCTGATGCTGATGTATTGGTACATGCAGTATGCGATGCAATTTTAGGAGCAGTGGGACAAGGTGACATTGGAGAGCATTTTCCTGATACTGATCCAAAGTTTAAAGGGATTTCAAGTATGATTCTGCTTGAAAAGTGTGGAAAACTGATGGAGGAGCAGGGATATAAAATCAATAATATGGACTGCATTGTATTTGCCCAGGTTCCAAAAATCAGCCCCTATAAAGAAAAAATGGAAAAAAATATGGCCAAAACTTTGAACATTGAGCCAAACCTTGTTAATGTAAAGGCGACCACAACTGAAAGATTGGGGTTTATAGGAAAAGAGCAGGGCATCGCAGCCCAATGTACACTGTTGATTAAAGGCGCCACGGGCGGTTTGTAATGGCCATTGGCCTTAATTGGCTTGCAAAAATTGAAAATTTTTGATTAATTTTTTATATAAAAGATAGCCGGGAAAAATTTAAATGAGTTTAAAAGTTTATAATACCTTAAATAACAAGAAAGAAGAATTTATACCTTTGAACAAGGGCCAAGTTGATATGTATGTGTGCGGGCCAACCGTATATGACACAAGCCATATTGGTCATGCACGCTGTGTGGTTGTTTTTGACATGATTTATAGATGGCTTCAAACTATTGGATTTAAAGTCAGATATGTAAGAAATTTTACAGATGTTGATGACAAGATTATAAAAAAATCCAATGAAATTGGAGAAGAGTGTCAAACTATCACAGAAAAATATATTGATGAATTCCACAATGAAATGGATGCACTCAATGTATTAAGACCCGATGTTGAGCCAAAGGCCACTGAGCATATAAGCCATATTATTGATTTTATCAAAATGCTTATTAAAAAAGGCAAGGCATACCATGTGGAGGGCGGGGATGTCTATTTTTCCCTTGATACTTTTAAAAATTATGGGAGGTTGTCCGGCCGGAATATTGAAGACATGAGGGCTGGGTCCAGAATTGCAGTGGATGTCAATAAAAAAAATCCCATGGACTTTGTTTTATGGAAACCAGCTAAAAAAGGAGAACCTTTCTGGGAAAGTCCCTGGGGTGATGGCCGGCCTGGCTGGCATATTGAGTGTTCTGCCATGAGCTATGAATATTTTGGCAAAAGTTTTGATATCCATGGCGGCGGCAAGGATTTGATATTTCCCCACCATGAAAATGAGATTGCACAAAGTGAAGCCCTGTTTGATCAGCAATTTGTGAAATACTGGATTCACAATGGGTTTGTGGATATTAATAATGAAAAAATGTCAAAATCCCTTGGCAATTTTACCATGATAAAAGAAGTCTTAGAAAATTATTCTCCAGAAGTCATCCGCATGTTCCTTTTATCAAAGCATTATAGAAGCCCCATTGATTATTCTGAAGACTCCATGAAAGAAGTAGCCATTGGGCTTGATCGGATTTATGCTTTTCTTGAAAGACTTGAAAAAGCAGGCGTGACAGAAGAAAACACAAGTAAAGGAGAGCTGTGGGAGAATTTCGCCATTGCAATGAATGATGATTTTAATTCTGCAAAAGCTGTGGGTCTGATCTTTGAAACAGTGAAAAAAGGTAATAAACT
>CAZYDL010000057.1:0-1611 GCA_964646305.1 uncultured Desulfobacula sp.
ATTTCATCTCTTTTAGGTACTTTACCTGAATATTTCATTGCCATTTCCTTGCTGCATATAATTGTTATTTTTTTCAAGAGTGGAATTAATAAAGCTTATGGTGTTCTTATCTTGCCGCTAATATATTTCTATGGTATGCATTTTTTGTTTGTTTAATTGTGATATTTGTCGCAGTCTCATTATATATAAAAGGATATTACCTATGAAGCAGCTACAACAACTCAATGATAGAATTGTCAGTCGAGTTAATTGCAGTTTAAGTGAGTTTGATTTTGATACTGAACCTTTTGTAACAAGTGCTCTTGAACATGATAAAATGTTGGAGTTTTATGCTTTTTATGGAATTACATCCCATCATCCCATCTATTTTCATTTTAAAAATTCAAACATCGCCGGCAGTTATTTTCTTGGAAAATGTTATGTAGGAAGATCTACCATTTATAAAAGTGACATAAGAGGTGATGAACTAAAAAGAAAGGGAGACAGCATCCCTTGTTCAAAGAACATTCCCCTTGTTGAAGATGAAATAATCACAATCAGGGACAGCCTTCTTTATAAAACACTTGTTCACAGCAACTCACACAACCTTGAAAGCCCTGAGCAATTTAGTATTCACAATACAATTTCAACTCATTATGTGAATATCCACGGGACAACTCTGGAGGGCTGTTTTTTAGGTCCTTTTGCAACCGTAGATCTCATGAACCTTCATTCGTGTATTGTTGGTGAATTTGCATATGTTCAGGCAGGTGAGCTTTTTCATAGAAAAATTGATCCGGGAACTGTCTGGGTAAGAAGCCAAAATTTTGAGTTTAAATATAAATTTAAAAAAGATATTCTAGATAATTATGTCGGGATAAATTCTTCCTACGAGCCTCGCGGAATCATCTATGATTTTGTGAAAAAAAGAGAACAGGATTATGAAAAATTATTTGATGCAATCAATCTTGAACCAATAAAAGCACCAGATAGCTCTGCTGTCAACAGGTATGCTGTTGTAATTGGTAAAACACGCATTGGTGAGAATGTTCTTGTATCTCAAAGAGCTTTTCTGGATAATGCTGTAATGGGTAATGGTTCAAATGCCCAGGAAAACTCTTATATTATTCATTCAACCCTTGCAGAAAAGTGTATAACAGCTCATGGTGGAAAAATAATACATGCAGATATCGGCCTTGAAACCTTTGTCGGGTTTAATTCATTTTTAAATGGAAAACCAGACGCACGCATTGAGATTGGAGAAGGGTGTATTGTTATGCCGCATACCATCATAGATCCAGCTCCTGATGCTCCTGTCAAAATACCTGACGATCATCTGATATGGGGATTCATCGGTTCTGAAGAAGATGTTGAAAATAACACTATTCCGCTTGATGATCTTGCTGAAGTTCTGGATACTCTAAAGATAGGAAAAATGATTTTTTCCGGTAAAGGCTCTGTCTTTATTGATGCCTTCAGGAGAAGAATCAGTCAAATTCAACTGGCAAATGGTGCTCTGTTTAACAACAATGAAAAACGGGGGCATGCCCAGGATGATCAGAACATATCCTTTAATACTATTCAGCCTTATAGAACAGGTGAGCGTATGGGGCTTTATCCTTCCATCAGAAT
>CAZYDL010000057.1:1711-14143 GCA_964646305.1 uncultured Desulfobacula sp.
GTTGGTGGTATGATTGCCGTTGACAGACATGCACCCCATGCAAGTCATGGAGAAGACTCTGTGATTGTTCAGGCCAGCCATGTAGGATATGATCCCAATTCAGGTGTTTACGGAACCTTTCGGAGATCCCGGATGGCTGATAAAAGCATCTCGGTCTCCTGCGGAAAGCTCTCCCATGTCATTACACCCTATATGGAACAGTATCAATTTGCCAGGGACCGAATTTTTCTGTCCAAATCCGATTCCGGGGTCTACCTGATTACAGTAAAAAACTCCTTCATAGATTTTTTTACCCACCCTGTAAAGAATGGGCTGGTTCTGAGACTGGAGAATATTGTAAAAATCAGTGAAGATGCATGTATCCGCCCTAACGGAGCCTCCAGCACCATGCAGGCCTTTGAAGTGTCTAAAGAATTTATAAACCGTATGGCTTTAACTAACTATGAATGGAAATCAGGAAATGGGGAATGTATCGGGGATTATCTGACCGAGGATCTCTTCTTTTTTCGTGAAGATTTCCATGAAACAGATGAAAGTATCCTGCTTGAACGCAATATCATAGATTTTATGCCCAGAATCGTTACATCTCGAAATCCCCTGCTCAGAGCAGCAAAGATTAATATCCAGAATGAATTTGCCAGGGGTGTGGAATCCATCCGCCGTGGCACCGAGTATAATGGGAAAAACCTTCTTTATATTGCAGGACTCAATATTGATATATCCGAGCATAAGGACTATCCTGCAACTACCTACTTTATACCCTGGGCTGCCCATATTCAGCTAAAAGATAAATCTTTAACCGATTTTCGGTATCCAGTGGAACAAAAGGACCTGTTTGACCTGCTTATGAAGCAGAGCACCCTGAACCCGGATGAGACAGACCTGAAGAAAGAAATCACCCGCATGCTTAAAGCCCCAAGGTTTGATATAAGATCACCCAAATAAGGCAAATATGCTTCGGACGTAATATAGTAATCTCACAATGTAATATTGACACTGTTTTCCTGATTTAGTAGGTTAACTTCCATGAATTACAAGACCATCACAAATGTTCTTGGAAAATTATTGATTGTTACAGGCAGTTCCATGATTTTCCCTTTGATATGCTCTCTGTATTATAAAGAAAACGATCTTTATGCCATCGCAATAACAGGAATAATCACGGTTGCCATGGGATATCCCCTGTGGTGGTTCTTTCGAAGATCTGAAGATTTAAATATAAAAGATGGTTTCTTTATTGCCTTTTTCGGATGGATTTTAATCTCTGCAGTTTCAGCCATACCTTTTATGATCCATGGATCAATCCCCTCTTTTACCGATGCTTTTTTTGAAATGATATCAGGTTATACCACCACCGGCGCAACCATATTAACAGATATTGAAATAGTTCCCCATGGATTATTATTCTGGCGCAGCCAGACCCATCTTCTTGGCGGCATGGGATTTTTAACCCTGACCATTATATTTTTACCCCATGGCATGGGAGGGGTTCGTCTATTCAGAGCTGAATCAAGCCCTGGCCAGGTTATTACCAAAGAGAAATTCATCCCCCGCAACAGAGACACCATGGTGTGGCTGTGGGGCATTTATCTGGCCTTAAATATTCTGGAAACCATTATGCTGTGCGGGGGAGGCATGACTCTTTTCGACTCTTTGTGCCACTCATTTGGTACTGTGTCAACTTCCGGATACTCACCCTGGAATGCCAGTATAGGACACTACAACAATGCCTATTTTGACTGGGTCATCATACTTTTCATGTTCCTTGGCGGCATGACATTCATGCTCTTTTATCACATGGCCCAGGGAAACTGGAATATTATAAGGCTGAATACTGAATTTCGCTGGTATATTGGATTCATGCTCTTTTTCTGTACAATGGTCTCCTTGATTTTATGGAAGGAAAATACCTATGGTCTTATGGATTCAATCCGATACGGCACATTCCAGGTAACTTCTATTTTAACAACAACCGGATTTACAACTGCTGATTATGAGCAGTGGCCCCAGGCAGCACAGATGTTTCTTTATGTTGTATGTTTTATTGGAGCATGTGCAGGATCAACCACAAGTGGAATTAAAGTTGTCCATTATATTCTGATAATTAAATTTGGTGTAGCTGCTGTTAAACAGACATTTTTCAGCCCCATGGCAGTGGTAACAGTCCGTCTGAATCAGCGCCCGGTGGAATCTCAAGTTATCAATATAGCTATCTTCTATTTTATTGCAAATATTTTCCTGGTTTTCGGCGGAGGATGTTTCATGGCTTTGACAGATCCCATAGACTTTCAGACTGCCATGAGTTCGGTGATTGCAGCGCTTATGAATATAGGTCCTGGCTTTGGTGGAGTTGGCCCATCCAAGAACTTTGCTTTTATTTCAGATACAGGCAAATGGTTTTTATCATGGAATATGCTTGTGGGCAGGTTGGAGATGTTTTCGGCATTGGTAATATTTTACCCCTCTTTCTGGAAAAAATAGGTATTTGGGCGTAAACTCACCCATCTACTTCGTTGCTTCAAAATCTTAAAATCCTCACGTACTATAGTACGCTCCGGTTTCAAAATTCCTTGCGCCTTATATCTGGGCAAGTTTACACCCAAATACAGCATGTCCAAAGGTTTTGCAAAACCTCAATTTATCAGATTTATGTATTTTAAAAATTTGTGTGCTGTGACAACCTGTTGATTATAGATCTTGTACATGACTTGATACGTTTTTGTATACTATTTATAAAGTTAGGACATTAATTCAAACGATTGAATTGTGGTCAACTAAGCTAAAAATAACTTCTGGACATCTTTTAGATGCTGGGACATGCAGACTACGATGACTCGTTCATTGTCCTGGATATGAGTATCTCCCACTGCGACCTGCCACTTGTCGTCTCTAAAGATACTTCCTATCATTATTTTTTGAGTATAATAAGAGTCCAGCTGGGAAAGGGGTTTACGGGTAATGGGAGAGTTGGCAGCTGCAACTATTTCCACCATTTCAGCATCAAAACCATGGAGATGTGCCACAGAGAGCAGCTCTCCTCTACGTATAAATTTTAAAATCTTATTACCGGCAAGTATTTTTTTATTCAAGGCCAGATCAGATCCCATGCTGGAGGCCAATACCACATAATCTTCCTTATTAACAAGAGCTATACATTTTATCTGTTTGTCCTGCTGTTTATTGGATTTATTATTGTTTTGCGATGCCATCAAATGCTTGGCCAGAACACAGCCCATGATATTGGTTTCATTTTCTCCGGTGGCATTGATAAAAGTATCCATTTCCAGCAGCCCTGCTTCTATCAGTACATCAGAATCTGCTCCATCGCCGTGGAGCACTTCAGCATGCTTCAATTCAAAGGAGAGTTCCTGGGCAATGGCTTCATCTTTTTCAATCAACCTTACTCTAAGCCCTGTGGTTGCACCGAGCAGTTCAGCAAGACGACGTCCTATAAGTCCACCGCCGATTATCATGACCCGGTGAAGTTTTTTCTGTTCAACACCTGTCAACTTCATCAATTGAGTCAAATTTTCATTGCTGGCCATGAAAAAAGCCTGATCCTGGGGTAGTAATTCATCATCGCCACTGGGAATAATTGTAGTAATCCCCCGTGCAATGGCAACGATCCGAAATGGAAATTGATTGTACAGCTGTGCTATATCTTTTAGTTTCCTGTAAGCCAGAGGGGATTCCTCGTGGATACGTGTTGCTATAGCCTGGATATGCCCTTTTGCTGCTGCAATAATATCATTTCCAGCCCTGAGCTTTATCAGTCTGAAAATCTCCTGGGCAGCCAACTCTTCAGGATGAATGATCAAATCAATTTTAAGGTCTCTGTTAGTTAAAAGAGAATCTTTGTTTCCAAATTCCGTGGAACGTACCCGTGCAATTTTTTTTGAAATGCCAAAACGATCACCAATGATGCAGCTCATCATATTTACAGCATCATTGTTGGTAACGGCGATAAGATAATCCATTTTTTGGGCACCGGCTTCCCGCCAGCAGTCAACGCTCATGGCATTGCCCTGTAGCAGGCGGGCATCAATATCACCGTCAGCATTGTGAATCAATCCTGCATCAGGTTCTATGGCAGTGATTGCATAACCTTCATGGGCCAGGCGCTTAGCAAGGTAATAGCCAACGCCCCCCAGACCGAGAATCAGGATATTAGTTGATTTTGCTGGTTTGTTTCCATTCATGATATTCAGATACTAAATACACCTGTTTTTGTCAACTTCATCACCAGATTGGAATCGGATTGAAAAATTAATCAGCCGTCATCTTAGGAAAACTACTGGTAAGTTAGTAGATTACATAGAAAAATAAAACAAAACCAGGAAGTTTTTATTCAAAAACCATTTATTACTCTTAAAAGTCAAGTTTGCTGCAAAACAGAAAAAGCCCGCATAATGCAGGCTTTTTGATCTTAATATTAAAAATATTTATTTTATAATAAATACATAACAGCTAGAAAGCCTGTAATGCTCATGGTAATAGTATAAGGAAAGGCAAGTTTAACCATTGTCATATAAGACAGCCTGATTAAAGGTGCTATGGCAGAAGTTAAAAGGAACAAAAAAGCAGCCTGTCCATTGGGCGTTGCAACTGAAGGGATATTGGTTCCCATGTTGATGGCCACAGCAAGCTTTCCATATTGCTCAACACGCAAAAGCTGTTCTGTTGTTGGATGAACATCAGCAGCATGGTTTCCGAGAAAAGGAATAATATCTTGAAAATGAGCTGCTGTTTCATTAATATATACGGTTGCAACAAATACATTATCACTAATGGCTGAAAGAACTCCATTGGCAATATAATATGCTGTAAGCTGTTTGCTTCCTTCAAGGCTTAAGACATAATTAATAACAGGATGAAACAGATGTTGATCATGGATAACAGCTACTATGGAAAAAAATACTACAAGAAGAGCTGTAAAAGGCAGGGCTTCTTCAAAGGCGTGACCAATCTGATGTTCTTCAATAATGCCGTTAAAAGCTGTTAAAAGTACAATAACCATCAGGCCGATCACACCGACTTCTGCAAGATGAAATGCCAGGGAGAAGATCAAAATAATTCCCACAATAGCCTGAACAATTAATCGTTTTTTTGCGCTCTCACTTCTATGTGCATTCTCTTTTTCCACATGATCTTGTAAAATTGTACGCACAGATTCTGGAATTTGAGCCCCATATCCAAAAGTTTTTGTCACTTCAAGAAGTACACATGTTGACAAACCCACAATCAATACAGGGATTGACACAACGGCACATTGAAGAAAAAACTCGGCAAAATGCCATTGAAGTTTAGCACCAATGATAAGGTTCTGTGGTTCACCCACAAGTGTTGTGGCACCGCCAAGAGCGGTCCCGACTGCACCGTGCATCAATAAATTTCTTAAAAACCCTCTAAAACTTTCAAGATCTTCTTGATGATGATCTTTTTCAATCCCGCCATCATCTGAAATATTATGGTTTGCATGTGTTGAGACAAATTTATGATAAATACCATAGAACCCTACTCCCACGGTAATCAAAACAGCAGTTACAGTTAATGCATCAAGAAAAGCTGATAAAAAAGCACCCATAAAACAGAAAATCAATGAAAGGGCAATTTTTGATTTTACTGATACAAGAAGCTTGGAAAAAATAAACAAAAGCAGATCCTGCATAAAATAGATTCCTGCCACCATGAACATCAGCAGCATTATTACAGGAAAATTTTCAACAGTCTCGTGATAAACAGTCTCAGGTGTAGTCATGCCCATGATAACACATTCAATGGCTATCAATCCCGATGCAGGCAGAGGGTAACATTTAAGAGCCATGGCAAGTGTAAAAATAAATTCAATAATAATTACCCAGCCTGTAACAAAGGGCCCCACAGTAAACATGAGAATGGGGTTTAAAATCAGAAAAGCTACTAAAGTTTTTTTGTACCAGTCAGGCGCTTTTCCCAGAAAATTATTTGCAAATTCACGCATTTAAAACTCCTACATAATACTTGACCGAAAACCGCCAGTTTTTCCAGGCAGGTATTACTAAATATATTGTCAAAAAAGGTCGCAGACCTTTTATTATTATTGTGGTCGGGACGGCTGGATTTGAACCAGCGACCACTTGTCCCCCAGACAAGTGCGCTACCAGACTGCGCTACGCCCCGATCGTTATTTTACCATGCGTCTTTTATCACCATGGGCAAAAAGTGTCAAGAAATTTTGTTTTACAAATCTGCAATTGTTTTCATAAATAAAAAATTTATCTTTAAATTATTGCACAATTTTCTAATTTGGGTTAATGTTAAAAAATGTTCAACGAAAATCAACTAAAAGCCATTGACAATGTAATTCATACCAACCTTATTGAGGCTGGCATAGATCATGTAATATTTATGGATATGGCAGGCAATACCATTGCAAAGCATGATAATGGAAAAAACACGCTTGACTCCATTGCCTTTGCTGCCCTTGCTGCAGGTAATTTTGCTGCGGTGGATGCCATGGCAAAGCTTGTGGGAGAATCTGAATTTTCATTATTGTTTCATAAAGGTGAGAAATCAAGTATTCATTTTAGCAAAGCCAATGATGACACTCTTTTAATTACCATGTTTAACAAAGATATTTCATTGGGACTGGTAAGATTAAAAGCAGGCGAAGCCATAAAACAAATCAATGAAATCCTAAGTAAAACCTAATCATGCATGTTAGCAAATTTGATTGTTTTTAAGGAAGAGTAAATTTGGCACTCATCAACATAAAAAATAAAGAAGTTCAGATTAAAATTGTCTATTATGGTCCTGGACGGGGCGGCAAAACAACCAATCTTGAATATATTAACACGACCTATAGAAAACAGATAAAAACTGAAATGGTCAGCCTGAAAACCCAGGATGACAGAACACTTTTTTTTGATTTTTTACCCTTTGACGTGGGTCAGATTAAAGGTTTTGATGTTACCATACAATTATATACAGTGCCTGGCCAGGTCAAGTATAATGCCACACGAAAACTTGTATTAAGGGGAGTTGACGGTGTTGTCTTTGTTGCAGATGTCCAAAAAGACCAACGCAGAAAAAACATTGAGTCATTGAACCAGTTATATGAGAATCTTAAAACCTACAACCTTGATTTGTTTAAAATACCCTTTGTCATGCAATACAATAAAACAGATCTTAAAAACAGTGACATCCCAATTTTACCATCCAAAATCATGCAAAAGGATTTAAATTCTACGATCAAGGCACCAGCCTTTGAAGCAAGTGCCCTTAAAGGTGGAAATGTAATCTTGACCCTGAAAAAAATTATATCAATGACATTGGCATCCATCCAGGATCAAATTTTTTAGGAACCAGACTTTTAAGGAGGTTTTCTTGAATTCCATAGATAAGCTTATCAAAATTATTGAATCCATCAATCTTGAGATTACAGATAATAATATAACGGATTTGCAAAACGAACTCTCCAAACTTGAAACCCTCCATGGGACAAACAAAATAGTCATCTATTTTTTAAAAATGCTGGGAGCACTGGCAAAGTATCTTGACTCAAAAAGGAGTGGTGTTCAGGCAGACACAATCCCGGTTTTAAATTCCATTGTTGCAGGCCTTGCAAAACTTCTGGACAGCTCTGACTTAACAGAAAATGAAAATCAAAAAATTTTATCTGAAAACATACTTAAATTTAAATCCCTGAAAAATAAGATTTCCTCTATTCCTGAAATCAGTGACAATGATATAGATGAGCTCAAAGCAGTGATTCTTGCCGTTGACTGGGAAATATCAGATACCACACTTGAAAATTTTGAAACAGTTATAACTGCTCTATTATCCAGGCTTAAATATTATAAAATCCATGATGCTTTTCTCAAAATCATCCACAGCATAGTGCGCTATATTGGCACACAAAAGGCAAATGCCCATACTGATTCCATCTCTTTTCTACATTCTGTTTTTAAAAATTTTGAACTCATGGTTCAAACACCTGGCATGGCTTACAAAGACAAAAGAGAGCTTCTTGAAACAGATATCAAAAGATTTCAAGATTTTAAACATAAAATCACCCTTGAAAAGCCCCTTGCTCAACCCCCTGATCAAAGCCCTGATCAAACTTCTGATCAAACTTCTGATCAAGGCCCTGCTCAAACAATTGATGAGACACCCGAGGATGAATCCTTTACACCAGCCCTTTCTCAATTCAAGCAGGCAGATATGGCTGATGATGATACCTCTTTGACCACACTTTCTCAAACAGATGAGTCACCTGTGCCCCTGGCTCAGGTTACCACTGACACAATGGAGCCTTCTTCAGCAGGTTCAGAAAATATAATGGATGATCTTTTCAATGCAAAAGAGTCACCTGCCGATGAATTACTGGATGCCATTCACCTGCTTAATGTTCATGGTGAAAACCCTGACCAGGAAATGGATATGCTTGACAAGAACGAAGAATCTGAAGGAATTAAAAAATTTACTCCCCAGACTAAAACTAATGATCCTATTCCTGAGATCCAGGACAGGTTGGATGCATTTTTTAATTTAGACCCCCCAGGGGTTACTGCTGTTCAGGAAGAAACCCTTGTTGAGCCAGGTCAACCAGGTGAGCCAAGTGAGCCGGATGATCCAGATAAAACAGATGATATGGTTCAAGAGGTTGCACAGGCTGTTGAAATAGATACATATGGGCCAGATGATGCAACAAATGGTATTATTCCATTTGATGAAAAGGATGAATCCTTTGAAGAAGTTGCAAAACAATATGATGATAATCTTAAAACAATACTTGATTTACACACCCTCTTTAAAAATCCAGACTGTCTTAAAGATGAATCATCCTTGTCATCAATCAAGCAGAGTATTGAGCATCTGAAAGAACAATGGCAGGATGATCCTGAAAAAACAGCTCTTCTCCAAATTATCAGTATGAAACTTCCACAAAATGATGACGGATCAACAGAAGAAAATAATAATCAAACAGATAAAAACCTTGAAAAAGAATCTGGATCTGAACAACAGGCTGAAACCCCGGGCATTTGGCATAAAATTAAAAAAAGTTTTAAATCATAAAAAAATATCAGTCCAAAATTTAAGTCCCCAAAAGAATAAATTTAATAGATAGATTAGATAAAATGATTCAATTTTGTGAAGATTGCGGCCAAAAAAATATTTTAGATTCAGCACAGATACAGGAAGGAAAAGCAGTATTCCAGTGCAGCGAATGCAATTATCACAATTGTTTTCACATCAAACTTGAAAAAAAAACATATTCTGAAAAACTTTTGGAACTTAGTGAAATAAGAGGTGTAAAATTGTATATCCTTGTTGATCAGAATGGCGATATTGCAACCAATAATATAAAAAACCCCAAAAAAGCTGCCCCCATGGTTTTATCCTGTGCAAAAAATGCATTTACCATTGCTAAACAAGATATGAAATATGTTATTTTTCCTAGAAAAAATCAAAAGCATTTTTTTATCTTTCAAACCGGCAATTCATATCTTGGAGTGATAAAACAAGCAAATATCAGCAAGCTGACTTTAACAGATAATATATTAAATTTTTTAAACGAACTTAATGCAGAGGAGGTCTAAATGACAGCACAAACAATCATTCTAATTTTCACTCTGGTAATATATCTTATTATTATATTTGTTTTTAATAGGGCCAGAATCAAATATGCAGGCGGAAAAGTAGGGAAAGTAATCAATTTAATTCTTGTAACGGTCTGTCTGTTATTTATTGCCGATTATGTGGTCATCTTTGATACTTTTATAGATGCTGAGATCCTTACAACAGCTAAATCATTGTTCAGAACAGCAGCTCTCGCATTTCTCGCCTATGGCGGTACAAAAATAACAGATTCATAAAATCACACTTTCAATGCAAATGGCGGTGTCAGTCTTATCGTGAAAAGAGAGAAAAGATGCCGCCTCTGGAATTACCTTTTTTACCCTGTTGAAATTCCAGATTAATTGCTTCAACCACATTTTTCATGTCATTGACAATCTTGCTCTTCTCCTTTGAGCCTGCCTGATATTTTTTTACATATCCCAATACTTTTTCAATATCACCTATGATTTTAATCAAAGGCTGTGATCCAAGGATTTCACCAACTTTTTTTAAGACATGAAAAGAGTAGTCAGCAAACCCTGAAATTAAAAAATCCTTTGGGTCTTCAACAATCTCAATGGTATTCAAAGCAGTGGTAACAGCTTGAAGATTTGAGTTTCTATGATTATCAGGGTGGTAATCCTTAAAGACCTCTTTAAATTCAATTTTAAGCTCGGCTTTAATATCTTCAAACAAAGCAGAACTCATGTCCCCGAGTTCTTCCACAATATTTTTTTTAATGGCTTGTAAAATATCATTAAAAACAGTCAGGACGGCGGAATAATCATTTTCTCCCTGTGTATCATCCAATTGAACCTCTTCTTTCTGCTCAATCAAACCAGAGGAAATCATGGAAAAAAAGATTTTATAAACTGCAAATTCATCATAGGTGCTCTGTTTTATTATCTGGCTGACGGTGCGGGTACCGTCAATAAGTGCAATAATCCTCCACTCATTTGCATTGAGTTTAATCTCTTCTTTGTTTTGTACTTTTCCTGACATTTGAAATACCAGATTATCGCTTGGGATAACCTCTTTTAAAACAGACAATTCATCAATTCGCCTTGATGCTTCAAGGATCAGCTTCATGGGATTTAACTGGGTGACTATCATACCTTTTAGATTGAGCTTGAGATCTTTATACTCAAACCTGCCCTGTTTCCAGAAAAGAAGATTATATAAAATAGTCTCCACCTGTTTGGTATTGTATTTTTTTAAGATATCAAGGGAGATATATCCTTTATCAACCAGAATTTTGCCAAGAGATATTTTTTTTTCCTTGGCAAGGGCAAGGCATTTTTGTAGCTGCTGGGCTGAGATAACGCCGTCATTTCTCATTAAATAGCCCAATCTTGCTTCCTTTAAAGAGGCTGAGGCATAAATAATTGTTCCCTGTTCAAAAAACACCTTGCTCTCTTCTTTATCACAGGTAACTGTAAGCACACCGGTCTTCTGATCATTGCATAGAAGCTGAAGAATGCTTGCAAGAGTCAATCCTTCAAAATCACCTTGAAGATTCATAATTTCCTTTGCCTTAAATTAATCATCTATTCACTATGCCATAATCCTGCTGCCATTTCAATATGATAGTCATGGATTTGAATATTAGCCATACTATCTTGAAAATTATGCAATCCCATTCCCTTGACAAAATACATATTTCTATTTTAACTTAAAATTTAGATTAGATTCTTTTTTAAAACCTTCAAAGGTGTATATTCAATATGAAAAAAATACTTATTTTGGGTGATATTCATGCCAATTATCCAGCCTTAAAAGCAATAGAGAACCAAGTCCGGAAGTATAGGTTCGATATGATCATCAACACAGGAGATACAATTGTTTACAATACCTTTCCCAACGAAACAATTCAATGGTTGAGCAAACAAAAGAAATCTGTCAGCATATTAGGCAATACAGACAAGCGCATATTAAAGATCTTAAAAGGCAGGCAATTAAAAAAACCTGGAAAAGAAGAAAAACGGATTATGTATTTCTGGACATCTGAAAACCTGCTCCCAAAAAATATAAAATTTTTGCAATTACTGCCAAGACAAGCAGATATCACCATGGACAACCTTCATATAGGTGTATTCCACGGGACATTAGATGATGAAAATGAAACCCTGTTCCCGGATTCACCTGAAAGCCGCTTTTGTGAACTGGCAGAAAAATCTCCATACCAGATTCACATCATGGGTCATTCTCATACGCCCTATTGTAAAACAATCAATGGAGTTTATTTTATCAATCCAGGCAGCGCAGGACGTATGTTTGATGGTGATCCTCGAGCATCTTTTGCAATTCTTACAATCTCTTTGGGAAAAATCAATGTGGAACATTTCCGTATCACATATCCTGTGGAAGAGGTGATCAAAGGGTTGAAAAAAAACCGTCTCCCAGGTATTTATAAAGAAATGTTCCGCACAGGTAAAAAATTAAATTAACCATAATAATTAGCGTGGAATCATTAAAAAATGCCATTTATTGCCCTGATAGCATTATGAATTAATTTTCAATTACATACATTTATCCGGGCAGTTCAACACCCGTCATTAAATTTGCTTCCATGTGTTTGATTTCATCAATTCCGGATACAATAATATCAGGATCTACCTTGAGTTCCTCTTCAGGGATCTTGTCTTTATATTCGATATGGGACAGTAGATGTTTTATGCAATTGAGCCTTGCTGTTTTCTTTACATCTGACCGGATAATTGTCCATGGAGAAATTGTCCGATTGGTCTCATTTAGCATCTGGAACTTTCTTACTGTGTAATCATCCCATCTTTCCTGGGCCTCTCTGTCAACCGGTGAAATTTTATATTGTTT
>CAZYDL010000058.1:0-13987 GCA_964646305.1 uncultured Desulfobacula sp.
AGGTATTCTGATAAGTTTGAAAGAAGATAGAGACTTTTTCCATATGAAGGCTGCCGTCCCGATTTTCATTTTGGTTTTCTTCCCAGATCGTACAAAAATAAGTGATAGCAAGGGCAGCATCAAAACAACGGACATCCTTCTTTGACCAGTCAAAATCAAACAATCCAGATATGGTATTATTTTGAAATTTTAAATTCCCGGGGTGGTAATCGCAATGAATCACCATCTGTACCAAGTCCTTATATTCACTCCCCTGTACACCACAAACAAAAACATTCAGGGTTCGGTCGATGGCTGAAAGTATGGTATCTAAGTTATTATGTAAACAGATATCAAATGGTGTTTCCCCCTTTGTTTTTGCACAACTCAATATATTTTGGGCAATCTGTGGCAGGAGATCCATTATTTTTGGCTCACACCTTTTCTGCTCAGGTTTCAGATCAAAAATTATGTTATGGAATTTTGCAAGGACAACCCCGGCGTTTTTTAGGTCATTTTTGCGGCAGTCCGGGTTAATCCAGCTGTACTTGTCTTTGCCGGGAAGGATATCAAAAATGGCATAAAAGTGGTCTTGACCCTTATGCCGGTTCACAAACGTTTTTCCATCTTTTGTATGGATCAACCCGGCCACAAGCCCAAAACGTTTTCTCTTCAGATGAGTTATGACTGAATGCTCAAATTCTATTTCATTTTTAGTTTTACCAGGATTGTATTTTCTAAAGAAATACGCTTTTTTTATAATTTTGCCGGCAGTTGTAATGATAAAACTTTTATTTACAGAACCCAGATGGATTTGTTCAAAATCCATCAAATCACCAATGTTATAATGTGTTGATATAATGTATTGTAACTCGTGGGTAAAGTTCTTGTCTACCATCATAAATCAGATCAAACCTTATGAAATTTATAAAAATGACAAAAGCTCTTCTGCTGCAGCTGTTGGTGAAATTTGATCATTTTCAACCATGTGTGAAATCCCAGGTATTGCTTTGTTTATTTTTTCATTATTTTTAAATCGCTGTTTTAAACCATCTTCAACAAGGGTCCACATCCATGCCAGGGATTGATTTTTTCGCCTTAGCTCAAACTCTCCTGAAGCTTTAAATTTTTTATTGTGATCAAGTATGATATCCCAGATATCCTTTGTGCCGCCATCAATTACAGAAGAACAGCTTAAAACAGGTGTGGACCAGGTTGGAGTTTCAGACTGGATTAAATGCATGGCAATTTCAAGATCTCTTTTTGATTTTTCAACTGCCATTAAATTGTCCCCATCAGCCTTGTTAATGGCAATGGCATCGGCAAGTTCAAGTACTCCTTTTTTAATTCCCTGGAGTTCATCTCCTGCTCCTGCAATCATCAATACCAGAAAAAAATCCACCATGGAAGATACAGTGGTTTCAGATTGCCCTACCCCAACGGTTTCAACAAGTATCACATCAAATCCAGCTGCTTCACAAACCAGCATAATTTCCCGGGTTTTTGATGCAACCCCTCCAAGGGTTTCTCCTGCAGGAGAAGGCCGGATAAAAGCATTTTCATGGGCGCTGAGCTTTTCCATTCTTGTTTTATCCCCAAGAATAGAACCTCCGCTTCTCCGGCTTGTCGGGTCAACAGCAAGGACAGCCACTTTATGACCGGCATTGGCAAGGACAACACCAAGATTTTCAATAAAAGTACTTTTACCAACCCCAGGCACTCCTGTTATGCCAAGCCTTATACTCTTGCCGGTATGGGGCAGGATCTTTTCCATAACCTTGAAAGCCTGCATCTGATGCTCTTTGAGCCTGCTTTCAATCAAGGTTATTGTTTTGGCAATCATACGGCGATTACCATCCAAAATCCCCTGTACAAAACTGTCAGGGTCAGTTCCCTTCATGATTTTATGCACCTATGATATTAAGAGTTTTATTGGCAGCATCTGTCACAACAGTCCCGGGACCAAAAATCTCTGCAGCGCCAGCATTTTTCAAAAATTCATAATCTCCTGGAGGAATTATGCCTCCGACAACAACTTTGATATCAGAAGCCTCCAGTTTTTTTAACTCTTCTATCACCTGGGGCACCAAGGTTTTATGACCTGCAGCAAGACTTGATACACCAACCAAATGGACATCATTTTCAACTGCCATTTTTGCAGCTTCTTCAGGAGTCTGGAACATGGGTCCTAAATCAACATCAAAACCAAAATCAGCATAGGCTGTGGCAATGACTTTTATACCTCTGTCATGGCCATCCTGCCCCATTTTTGACAATAAAATTCTGGGTCTTCTGCCGGTTTTCTTTTCAAAATCATCACAACGTTTTCTTAAAGAATCAATCATTGTGGTATCTGAACTTTCTGCAGCATAGACTCCTGAAATACACTGGGTGGTGGCAACAAATCTTGTAAACACTTTTTCCATGGCATCTGAAATTTCTCCTATGGTTGCCCTTGCCCGCACGGCAGGAAGGCAGACAGCAAGCAGATTATCATTTGATTCACATGCTTTTGTTATATCATCGAGAGTTTTTTGTACAAGATCATTGTCCCGCTCTTTTTTAATCTGGTTAAGTCTTGCCACCTGTTCATCCCGAATTCCTTCTGAAACTTCACGCACAGCAATGGGAACTTCATCTTCAATTTTATATTTATTCACACCTACAATTACATCATCGCCCTGGTCAATTCTTGCCTGGCGCCTTGCTGCAACCTCTTCAATTCTCATTTTTGGCATGCCAGATTCGATGGCCTTTGCCATGCCGCCAAGTTCCTCTACCTCCGTTAAAATTTTTCTTACTTCATCAATTATATTCTGGGTTAAAGATTCAACATAATATGATCCTCCAAGGGGATCTATAACATCACAGATATGGGACTCTTCCTGGACAAGGATCTGGGTATTTCTTGAAATTCTTGCAGATAATTCAGTGGGAAGTCCCACTGCTTCATCAAAGGAGTTGGTATGAAGGCTCTGGGTGCCTCCAAGTACTGCTGACAGGCATTCAAGTGTGGTTCTTACAACATTGTTATAGGGATCCTGCTGGGTCAGGCTCCAGCCGGAAGTCTGGCAGTGGGTCCTAAGCATTTTGGATTTTGGATTTTTTGGATTAAACTGATCCATGAGTTCTGCCCACAGGAATCTTGCTGCCCTGAGCATTGCTATATCCATGAAAAAGTTCATGCCGATTCCAAAAAAGAAAGAGAGTCTTGGGGCAAACTTATCAATATCAAGCCCTGTTGCCAAGGCAGCTTTAACATATTCAAGGCCGTCGGCAAGAGTAAATGCTGCCTGGAGAACAGAATCAGCCCCTGCCTCCATAATATGATATCCACTGATACTTATGGAGTTGAATTTTGGCATATTTTCAGAGCAGAACCCTATGATATCAGAAATGATTCTCATGGAGGGTGTTGGAGGATAGATATATGTATTTCTTGTCAAATATTCCTTTAAGATATCATTCTGGATTGTGCCCATGAGCTGTTCATGTTTAACACCCTGCTCTTCTGCTGCCACAATATAACCTGCAAGGATCGGTAAAACTGCACCATTCATGGTCATGGACACAGACATCTGATCAAGAGGTATCTGGTCAAACAAAATCTTCATATCTTCCACAGAATCAATGGCAACTCCTGCTTTGCCTACATCACCTGAAACCCTTGGATGATCTGAATCATATCCACGGTGGGTGGCAAGGTCAAAGGCAACTGATAACCCTTTCTGGCCTGCTGCAAGATTTTTTCGGTAAAAGGCATTTGATTCGGCGGCAGTTGAAAATCCTGCATATTGACGGATAGTCCAGGGGCGGCCTGCATACATGGTTGCCATGGGTCCCCTTACGTAGGGTTCAAATCCCGGCAGATTATTCATAAATTCAACATTTTCAAGATCTTTGGCAGTATACAGGGGTTTGATATCTATCCCTTCCGGTGTTGCCTTGGTTAATGATTCAAGGGGTTTGCCTCGAAGTTGTTTTTTGGCTAGTTCTTTCCAGTTATTTATATCAGACATAATTATCCTCCGGTGTTTTAATTCTAATCATTATGGCAGGTGACATTGTTATCGTTCGCAAAGTTCCACTAATACTCCTGATGTGGCTTTTGGGTGTAAAAAGGCAATTTTAGCGCCCCCGGCACCTTTGCGCGGAACTTGATCTATGAGTTGAATGCCTTTTTCCTTAAGCTCTGCAAGGGCATCTTCAATGTTTTCAACCCTGAATGCCACATGCTGAATGCCCTCGCCTTTTTTTGCAATATATTTGGCAATGGGTCCATCGTCAGATGTGGATTCAAGAAGTTCAACTTCACTTTCTCCCACAGGCAGAAAAGCTGTAGTAACTTTTTGTGCTTCAACGGTCTCTGTTCCCGCCATCTCAAGCCCCATTGCATCCATCCAGAAATTTTTCTTTTCATCAATGCTTGAAACTGCAATACCAAGATGGTCTATCTTAAGAATTTTCATGTTTTATCTCCTGATTTCCATTTATGAATTTATTGATTATCTATAGATGTTTCAACCACTGAAAGTCAACCATAAACTTGTTAACAGGCAAGTAGAACCATACGAATTAGTGCAGTCATATCAGCATGTTTTTTATTTTTTTCTTGACAGGATTTACAAAAGAAGTATGAACAGAGCATGATAACAAATTTACAAAAAACTCCAGAGCAGGAGATTACAAACAGAATTTTCTGTCTTAGACAAAAAATGGAAAACCAAAATATCCAGGCTCTGTTTTTAACACACAAGCCTGATATCTTCTATTTTTCAGGTACGGCCCAGGACTGTTATCTTTATATCAGCCTTGAGCATGATCCAGTGCTTTTTGTTAAAAGATATTATCCAAGGGCAAAACAGGAAAGTTGTTTGAAAAACATTTACCAAATTGACTCAATAAAGAGTATTCCTGAAAAAATACAAAACCTGGACCTAAAATTACCAGCAAGATGTGGTCTTGCCTTTGATGTTGTTCCTGTGAGAGATTTTAATTTTTATCAGACATTGTTTAACACTGCCGAGTTTATGGATTGTACTCCTATTATCAACGAGTGCAGGCAGATCAAATCAAGTTACGAAATTGGGCAGATCAAAAAAACAGGTATACTTTCTGAAAAAACCTTTGCTTATATTAAGGCAAACATCAGGCCCGGGATTTCAGAAATGGAATTTGCCGGAGAATTTGAAACCTTTGCCAGGCGGTTTGGTCATTCAGGAATACTTTTGAACAGGCATTACAGGGCAGACGGGTTTCCTTTTCATTTATTGAGCGGTGAAAACGGCGGATTTGCAGGCTCTCTGGACTCGCCCTGCTGCGGGACAGGAACATCCATTACCCATCCCTATGGAGCAGGAGCAAAAATAATTCAGAGGAATGAACCTATTTTAATTGATTTTGGATCTGTCTTAAATGGATACCACATGGATGAAACCAGGATGTTTGCCATGGCGAGTATGGACAAAGAAGCCATGGATGCTTCAAAAGCCGCCATTGAAATTCTTTATTCCATTGTGTCTTTAATGAAACCTGGTATTGTCATGGGTGATATTTTTGATCATTCACTGCAATTGGCAAAACAGCTTGGATATGAGGAACAATTCCTCGGACTTCCCGATTTAAAATCAATTTTCATAGGTCATGGCATAGGTCTTGAACTTGTGGAAAATCCAATTATCTCCAAAGGAAAAAAGGATATTCTAAAACCAGGTATGGTCTTTGCCGTTGAACCCAAATTTATTTTTAAAAACAGGTTTGCAGCAGGTGTTGAAAGTGTAATTCAAATTACCAATAAGGGTGCAAGCTTACTAAGCACAACGCCCCATGAAGTTTTTATCTGTACATAATACAGGCAGTTTCCAAATGAAGCATGGTATGATAAAGAATGCTGACAAGGCATTATACATGGCAGAGTAAAATGGCCAAAACAGGGTGGTGCAAGTTTAAATGAACAATAATATGATTGATAAAACTCTTTACAACCTTGATAATAATCTTTTAAAGATACTTAAAATCAGGCTTGACTCATTGCAGCAAAGCATTGAAGCAGCAAAACTTGAAATCAACCTTAAACCGGATCTGCACCATGATTTATCAAATGTTTTGCTTTGCAGTGAATTTATTGCTTCAAGTTTTATCAGAAAGCCGCAGATTCTTTATGACCTGATCAGGTCCAAGGATCTTTGCAAATCTTATTCACAGCATACATATATCACCAGGCTTGCAAAAAGTGTGTCAAAAGAGATGGATCTTACTAAAATCAAGACAACTCTTTTGCAGATCAAATTATATGAAATGATAAGGATTGCATGGCGTGATTTAACAAAAAAAGCAAAGCTTGAAGAGACCCTTGAAGATATTTCTAACCTTGCCAATGCAATTCTCGATACTGCCATGACATTTATTTATGATGAAAACTGCAAAAGTTATGGAATACCAGTGGACCATGAAGGCAATTTTCAGCGAATTATTGTTTTGGGAATGGGGAAACTGGGTGCAAAAGAATTAAATTTTTCTTCGGATATTGATCTTATTTTTGTCTATCCTGAAACTGGATATACAAATGGTGAAAATATTATTTCCAATGAGGAATTTTTCACAAAACTGTGCCGAAAGTTTTTAAAGTTTTTCTCTTCCATGGCCCAGGAAATTAATTTTTACAGGATAGATACACGATTAAGGCCCTATGGAGATGGAGGCCCCCTTGTGATGAGCAGTGCAGGCTTTGAAGAATATTATGAGGCACAGGGCAGGGAGTGGGAAAGATATGCCATGATAAAAGCAAGGCCCGTTGCCGGAGATATTGAAGCGGGATTTAAGCTTTTGAAAATTATGAATTCCTTTATTTACAGGCGTTATTTTGATTATGGCTCCTTTGATTCTTTCCGGGATATGAAGCATAGAATTACTCTGCAGGTAAAAAGTAAAAAATTAAAAAATAATATTAAACTTGGAGCTGGCGGCATCCGGGAAATAGAATTTTTCGGGCAGTTGTTTCAGCTGATCAGGGGCGGCGTTGAACCAAAACTGCAGGAGAGAAAAATATTAAAAGTGCTGGATTTATTGCAGACCCAAAATTGTATTGATGAATCCACAAAACAAGATCTGAAGGAATCATATACATTTTTACGACTTGTTGAAAACAGGCTCCAGATTTATGGTGATCGGCAAACCCATGACATACCTGAAAAAGATAATCAAAAAAAGATTCTTGCCCTCTCCATGGGGTATGATGCTTGGAATAATTTTAATAAAGACTTGAATGATCACATGCAAAGAGTTCATAACCATTTTAATCAACTGCTGCTTTCCAAAGAAAAGGAAGAACCTGACAGAGAAACACATGAACTTAAAGAATTATGGGATAATATTAATGACCCGCAATTTATGGCAGATCCCAAAATTATTGGGCGTTTTAAGGAACCTGACAGAATATTGAGTGTTTTACGATCCCTTGAAGCACACCCCAATACTAAAAGATTGACTTCAAATGGAAGAAAAAAACTTGCAAGACTGGTTCCCATCCTGATTAAAAAAGTTGGCACACAAAAAGATCCCGATGCTATCTTGTCCAAATTAATTGATCTCATTGTAACCATTGAAAGAAGAACCTGTTATCTCTCTTTGCTCATAGAAAACCAGGGCGCACTTGAAACATTAATTACACTGGCACAAAAAAGTCCATGGATAATTACATTTCTTGCTAATCATCCTGCATTATTAGATGAACTCATGCATCCTGGCTCTCTCTACTCCCCTCCTGGTAAGAATGTGCTGGAAAAAGAGATGGAGGCCCGCATGTCAGGGATACCTTCCAGTGATCTGGAATTTTTGCTGGAACAATTATGTATCTTCAGGCAAATAAATTATCTGCGGGTTGCAGCAGCAGATGTCAGTGGTAATTATCCTTTAATGAAGGTCAGTGATCATTTGACATATATTGCCCAGACTGTTCTTGTACAGGTACTTCAAATTTCATGGAATATAGTGACACAAAAATATGGTATCCCAGAAGGGTTATCGGTCGAAAATATAGATAATTGTGGATTTGCCATTATTGCATATGGCAAGGTTGGTGGATTTGAAATGGGCTATAAATCAGATATTGATATTGTTTTTTTATATGACGCAGAGCAGGGAATGACACAGGGGGCTGAAAAAAGCATTGAAAATATAAGATTTTATTCAAATATAGGGCAGAGAATTATAAACGCTTTGACAATGCATACACCTGCCGGAACCTTGTATGGAACAGATATGAGATTGCGACCCGGTGGAAATTCAGGCATGATTGTATCCCATATTGATGCTTTTGAGGATTATCTGAAAAACCAGGCCTGGACATGGGAACATCAGGCATTGATCAGGGCAAGACCAGTGGCTGGGGACAAAAAACTCTATTCAAAGTTTAACACAATCAGAAAGCATGTTTTGATTGCAGCAAGACAGAGAAGTGTATTAAAAAAAGAAGTCAGTGACATGCGCGAACGCATGCGCAGGGATCGTCTGAAATTTAAAAAAGACTTTTTTGATCTAAAGCAGTCCAAGGGTGGTATTGTTGATATTGAGTTTCTGGTTCAATACCTGGTTTTGAAAAACGCCCATGCCAGCCCTGATATAATAGTATGGACAGACAATATTCGTCTGCTTGAAAGCCTTGATACAGAGGGGATTATTACAGCCCAGATGAGTGAACAGCTCCAAAAAGCGTATATTGTAATGCGAAAAGCTGTACACAGACTCAATCTCCAGGAAAAATCTCTCCAGGTTTCCCAAGCTGATTTTAAACAGACCACCCAAAATATCATGAAAATTTATGATCAATATTTATCCTGACACATTGTTCAAGAGCAGATAATTTGTTCAAAAGAGTATTTTGCTGTATCAGGAAATCAGGACAAGGCTTAGCCATGGCCAGTATGTAATTATAAGCACTGCCAGAAGCAGCACCAGCATAAATGGAATAGTGGCTTTATATATTTCTATGATGGGTTTATTAAACCTGTATCCTGCAATAAACAGATTCATACCAACGGGAGGAGTAAAATATCCAATCTGCATGTTGGCAAGGAAAATAATGCCAAGGTGGATGGGATCAATGCCATATTCAAGTGCAACAGGCAGTAACAGGGGAACCATGATTATAATGGCTGAAAAAATATCAAGCATGGCTCCGAGAATCAAAAGAAATATATTTAAAAGAATTAAAAACAGAAGTTTGCTGGTCACAAATGTTTGACAAAGGGTGAATAATTTCATGGGGACTTCAGAGTCAATCAAAAAATTTGTAAACCCCAGGGAAACTCCTAGAATCAATAGAATTCCACCCACCATCACCATTGATTCCCTAATGATGGAAGCAAGTTGGGCCAGTTGAATTTCCCTGTAAATAAAAACTTCAATTATTAATACATACATGGCTGTTACGGCTGCTGCTTCAGAAACAGCAAAAAAACCAGAATAAATACCTGTAAAAACAAATATGGGCAGAGGAATTTCCCACATCGCTTCCCTTGCAGCAGACATGGCATTTTTAAAAGAGAAAGGTATCAGGGGAATTTTATTTTTCCTATTAGCCCATATGCTCCAGAATGATAAAAGGATGATCATTAAAATAGCAGGCAGAATTCCTGCAATAAATAATTTTTCAATGGAAATATCCTGGCCTGAACTCATCTGCTGGGCAATTACTCCGTAAAGGATCAAAGGCAGGGAAGGGGGGAGCAAAAGCCCTAGGCTTCCTGAAGTTGTGACAAGCCCAAGGCTGAACTTATCTTTGTATCCAGCCTGTTTTAAAGCAGGATACAATAAAGCACCCATGGCTACAATCGTAACTCCTGAGGCACCGGTAAAGGCTGTAAAAAGAGCACACACTATAAATGCAACAATGGCAAGACCACCGGGCATCCAGCCGAAAAAAGCCTGGGTCAGCTTCACAAGACGCTTTGAAGTATTGCTTTCTCCCAGCATATATCCTGCAAAGGTAAACAGAGGTAAAGCAAGAAGAATTGGTGTGTCTGCAATTCGATAGAGTTCAATGGCCATGACAGATAAATCAATACCCTCAATATAAAAGCCCATCATGGCAGCAGCAATGATTATGCAAAAAAGCGGTGCACCAAGAAGAGCAAAAAGTATCAATATGGCAATGAGTAGATATATCATTGTGTGTGTGATTGAAACAAATCAGTAAAACAGGTAATGGAAAGAAAAACATATCTCAGGCTTATAATGGCAAAGGCTATGGGGATAATGCTTTCACAAGCCCAGGCCGGGATATTTGCAAATGCCATAAAGCTGTCTTGTTTTTCCATTATCACAAAAGTAAGGCTGAAATATGCCATAACACCGCAGATAAATGATGTAAAAATAAATATAATAAGGTTTGTAAGTTTTTTTATGGGTGCAGGAAGATATTTTGATAAAACATCAATACTGATATGGTGATTTTTCCTGCTGGCTATCATTGCTCCCATGAGACCAATCCACAGCACAAGAACTCTGACAAGGGCATCCCCCCATAAAATTCCTGAATCAAACATGTTTCTCATGAAAATCTGCAATACTGCCATAAAAATCATTGTAAGCAGAAGTCCAACTAGAATACCATCTTCAATTTTTTGAAGAGTAATGACTGTCTGTCTGAAAAAAGATGTTGGTTTATTGCCCATTATTAATTTGTACTTTTGAGTAAAAATCAGCAATATGCATATTCATCTGATCCACAATTTTTTTTGGAAGAATATCAGAGGTAACCATTTTTTTTGATGCATTATGCGCTATTGAGTACCACTCTTCAGTGGCTTTTGGGGAAGGAGTAATAAATTTTATACCCCTGTTTTTTAAAGCCTGGATTGCTTTGATATTATCCTTGTTGTTTTGAATATCAATTTCTTTCATGGCCTTTGTCATGATTTTAATGGTAATTTTCTTATCTGATTCAGGTATTTTTGAGAATTGTTTTTTATCAATGGCAAGCACGGCATAGAGGTAGATCAAGGGAATATTGGTTACATATTTAATCTGGGTATGCCATTGGAGAACAATGGCCCCCACAGGAGATGTCGCCACTGTATTAATTAAACCAGACTGAAGAGATGTTCTTACATCTGCAATGGGCAGGGTAATTGGAGTTATGCCAAAGGCTTTAATGGAGTCCTGGCTGATTTTATCATTGTCTGGAATCCAGACTTTCTGGTTTTTCAAATCCTCTATGGTTTCCACAGGGTTTTGTGACATTATATATGCAAACCCGCCCCCCATCAGCCCAAAAGTAATAAAACCGGCCTGGTCAAGCCCGTCAATGATATATTGATCCATATATTTTCTGACATAATCCACCTCTTCAAGGTTTTTAAATTTCATGGGCTGTGCATAAAGCTGGTTTGCCGGGAAAAATCTTGAAAGGCTGCCAGCCACAACTGCTCCACCTTGCAATTGGCCTATGCGAATTTTTCTTAACACAGCTTTATCATTACCCATAACACCTCCGGGATAGAATTTAAATTTTACACGGTTGTTGGTTTCTTTGGCAACCTTGACTGCTCCCTGGCGCATTTTTTCCATCCACATGGAACCTTCCGGCGATAAAGTGGCAATTTTCAGTCTGACAGCATAGGCATTGTCTGTGATAAATAGAATAAACAATATCAACAATAATGGTTTAAAGGTTTGAAAATTTTTAAGCATATTAAAAGTCCTTCTATATAAAAGTTTTTTTCATCAATTTAGAGCATGGACTGGTTGAAAATGTGTGATTGGATGGCAAGTTGCCCATATGTGAGGCGCAAAGCTCGAAGAGATGCGCATGCATACACTTTTGCAACCGGAGTGTATAGTAGTACATGAGGATTGCAAAACTTTGAAGCAACGAAGCAGATGGGTAAGTTTCCATCCAAGCATTTTAAAAATAATCATCTGCACTCTTTATCAGTTCCAAGGCCTGTATCTGTGCCCAAGTATTTACAAGAGTAAACCCCGGCACATTGGGATCTGCAGCCATAACTTCGTTTAATAGTTTATCATGAAGTGTTCTGTCAAACATCATTCTTGCATACATTTTTGCAAAAATTACTTTTACCATAAGGTTTTTACCTTGGCAGATTTTGATGGCATTATTAAAAAAGAGTTTACCCTGTTCTGGTTTTCCACCAAGAGCTGGTGGCAGCAGGGTTGTCAGAGTTCCAAGGTATAGATATGCAGCACCATCCTGATGGGTTTTATCAAGCTCAAGCACCCTTTCCATGATCAATTCAATACGGGAGATGTCAGCAATGGCATTAAAATCATTTTTATTGACCATTATCCAGCCTGCCCAGGCATTGCCCAGAGTGAAAAGTGCTGGAACATCTTCTAGTTTTATATTTGAAATTATTGTTTCAAACTCTTGAAATGTTTTGGTTTTAAGTATGCACGCATCATGGTTTTCAAGGCATATTGCTTTTTTTGCATACTTAAGAGCTTTGTCAGCCATTTTCTTTGATCTGGCAATATCTTTTACAAACAGGTCAGCATAGGAAATATATAGTGTTGCAGCAGTTTGCAATAAATTTTTATTTTTTGGATCTTTATGGATCAAAGAGTCAATCATCAGAAGGTAAGCCGGTGCACCGTCTTTTACCATGGTAAGATCATTGCTGTTGGAAATACTATTGGAAAGATGGTCCATCATATCAGATGTGGCAGAAGAGATGATCAAGGAGCACCCAGATAACAAAAACAGATTTATTATGCAAAAAACAAAGATAAAAGCAGATAATAAAGAGTGTTTAAAATTTTTCTTCATAGGGTTTAATTAACTTGAATGGTATAAAAAAGCAATAGATGTCCATATCTTCTGGATATTTGTCGGTATCTATAGATATTTTACATAGCCCGTTCCGAAACGATGATGGCAACAATGGAATTAATTTATGAAAATTTATTTACTTTGTACCACCATATACTGTACGATTATTATTATTTGAATAGACCAGAATACCAAATGTATTCTGGTGATTTTATAATTTGGGGAGTGTGCAGACTATGGCAAGTATTATACTCCAAGAAGCAATCCCTTTTTTTATTGAGCTCTTAAGGGAATCGTATTAATGAGGTTTTCAAATAGACTTTCTTTGGCTATTTTTACAACGGGTATGATCGTTTTGATTGTAGTATCATTCGCGATCTATAGATTTAGCTTTAACTCGATTATGAAAACACAGTTCAATCACACTCAATCCATTGTCGATGAGTCTTCAGATGGTATTAATTTCCTTCTTCATGAAAAAATAAAAATAGCCTTGACGTTGGGGAATACACCCATTCTAAAAAAAGTTTTGGAGGCAAGTAATTTTTCTTACGCTGCTTTGTCAGACGAAAAAAGAAAAGAATCTATAGAATTTCTAAATGAACAATGGAAAACAACAAAAAATTCTACGGACAATTTTATTTTAAAATACACTGATAACAAAGTATCACGTTTTTTAAAAAACCAGCAGACTGTTCTCAAGGGTGAATACGGAGAAATCTTTCTTACCAATAAATTTGGTGCTTTGGTCGCATCGACCTCAAAGCTGTCAACTTTTGCACACGGAAATAAATACTGGTGGTTGGGTTCTTATAATAATGGAGAGGGAGTAATATTTTTTGATGACCGCGGGTATGATGATAGTGTTGGCGGATATGTCTTGGGTCTCGTTGTTCCTGTCAGGAAAGGTTCGGAAATAATTGGGATACTAAAATGTAACCTTAATATCCTCGGTAGTATAAGCACATTGATATCTGATGAAATGGATAAATTACACGGAGAATTCAAACTCATTCGATCTGGGGGGATGATTGTCTTTGAGAAAGGATCTGAACCATTAAGCACACAAATTCATGATGATATATTTAAACGACTAAAAAGCAACAATAAAGAAATATTGATTATCAACGATTCTGGGGAAAAGTACCTTGTCGGATTTTCAGAAACTGGGTATCCGGTTGACTCAAGTAGATACAATATGTAGTATATAAGCTCATG
>CAZYDL010000059.1:0-13819 GCA_964646305.1 uncultured Desulfobacula sp.
TTTTGCTTTGACCCATAAATTGATTTTTTCAATTCCTGTTCCTTTTGTTGTAAGGGCATTATTGAGAAAAATATGAAATTCAGATACTTTTTCAATAACTAATGCTTTATAAATATCTTCTTTATTTTTAAAAAATTTATATATTGTCCCTACAGCAAATTCAGATTCTTTGGCTATATCAACCATTGTTACAGCATATAGACCTTTTTCAGAAAATAGATCTAAGGCAACCTCAAGTATTTCTCCTCGATGCCTGTTGTATTCTCTATCTTTTCTGCTAAGTTTATCCTTGTCCAATTTGACATTCCTTTCGAATAACGAAATATTTTTCATTTTATGAAGTTATTGTGCAGTTTTACTTAGCAATTGTCAATAAAAAGGTGTAACATAGCTATTAATCTCTCCATGGATATCGTTGCTCATAACGCCTTGTTTTATATAGTATGAGGAACAGGAGAGTGGCTTTAACAAGAATTGGCAACAATTTTTTTGCCGAGGAGGAATAAAGGTGGGAACTAATATCTGTAAGTTTCAAGAAAACCGCCTCATTGATCGTCTTTGTTCACTGAAGGTCAGGGGTGAAGTGGTCGAGAAAAAAATGATGGAACCTATAGGGGATCAACCCGAAAGAGGGATTGTTATTATCAAGTTTAAAAGAAGAATGATCGAGATACCTTTTGATGATTCACAATTTGAGCAGGCTGAAATCGGTGACCATATTTGTTTCTCGCCTCCACTCCCGGAACGGGATTCGTGCAATTGTCATCTATTCGTCTGGTTGATTGTCGGAGTTGTAACAGGTGTATTAGCAATCTGGGCTATTACAAGTCACTTCCAGGAAAGAACCGCCGTCTTCCTTTCCTTTGCAGCAGTAGGTTGGATCAGTGTTATCGTCTGGGTCAGGACATGTTCACACGCACAAAACAAATGTCTTCGGGACCTTGAGATGGAAATCGATTTTTTTGATACAAATGGTGGATGCGAACAGGAAAGGTAATATTGAGGCCAAATTGAGATTTCGGTCCGTAACGGATTAAATCGTTCCTGTCTGCCTCTAAATTTTGATAGCTCTTGGTAGCGTTGATTTCTTACAAGAATGTAAAAAAGACCCGGGGAATACGTGCCCCGGGTCAATCCCGGGTCAATTTGTGGGAGTCGTTTAAAAAGAGGTAAGACTGTTTAGAAGTCCGTTGCTCTATCCAGCTGAGCTACGGGCGCAAACAAAAGAACCTTTTATCAAATCCATTTGAAATTGTCCATAAAAAAATAAAATTATGGACAATTAACTCTTTTGTCAAAAAATTTATTACTTTCATCCATATCATGATAATGCTATACTATTATTTTAAAAATTATTCTCAGGATATAATTAATGGCAAAAAAGCGACTGAATAGAAAAGACTTTCTGGCCCCTGTAAAAAAGACAAAAGTATCCAGTACAAAAGCCCTTGTAAAATCTGATCCCATTCAAAGTTACCTAAATGAAATAAGCAGATACAGGCTTCTTACACGGGAGGAGGAAATTGATCTGGGGAAAAGAATCCAGGAAGACGAAGATCCGGATGCAGCATATATCATGACCACTTCCAACCTGCGTCTTGTTGTTAAAATTGCTCTGGAATTTCAAAGACTATGGATGCAGAACCTTTCAGATCTAATTCAGGAAGGCAATATGGGGCTTGTGCGGGCCGTTAAAAAATTCAATCCCTATAAAAATGTTAAATTCTCATACTACTCCTCGTTCTGGATAAAAGCCTATATCCTTAAATTTATAATGGATAATTGGCGAATGGTAAAAATTGGAACAACACAAGGTCAGCGCAAATTGTTTTTCAGGTTAAAAAAAGAGAAACAGAGATTAATTGACCAGGGGTTTGATCCAAAACCCAAATTATTATCAGAACAACTTGGTGTATCTGAAAAAGAGGTGGTTGATATGGATCAGCGGCTTGCAAACTGGGATTTAAGCCTTAATGAACCATTAAAAAATGATTCAAACACCGAACGAATTGAATTTATAAATATTGAAACTGATACATCTGAAGACAAAGTTGCCAAAAAAGAGATTGAAGATATTCTGCATATAAAAGTTAAAGAATTCAAAAAGACACTCAATGCGAGAGAACTTGATATCTTTGACAGAAGAATTTTTTCCGACAGTCCCCAAACCCTCCAGCAGATAGGAGAAATCTACTCAATATCCAGAGAACGGGTAAGGCAGATTGAAAATAATATTTTAAAGAAAATGAAAATCTTTTTTAAAAAAGGTATGCCTGATTTTGATATCTATGATCACACCCAATAGCCTGGAATTTATTTTAAGGTAATACCAATTATGAAAAATTGTTATATTCTTTTTGTTTTTATTCTATCTCTTTTTACAGCTGGCTGTACAATATTGAATCAAGACTCTTTGGAGCCACAATCAGTTCAAAAGGTTTCAACAAATCAAGAAGAGCATCTTTCTGCAAATTATTTTTTTCTTGAATCCCGCATCCATATAAAGGATAAGAACTTTAACAAGGCCATTTTTTCACTGGAAAAAGCTCTTTTAAAAGATCCAGATTCATTCATTCTGACCCAGGATCTAACAAGGCTGTACCTTAAACAAAACAAAAGAAAAAAAGCTGTTAATCTTGCAGAAAACTTTGTTCAACAAAATCCTGCAAATGCAGATGGACTGCTGCTGCTTATTCAACTCAAGCAGAATACCATGGATGAAAAAGAACTTGTTTCTGTTTTACACAAGATCCTGCTGCTTGATCCTGAAAATAAAGAGACATTTCTTCGCCTTGGCAAAATATATATGGAACAAGAAAATAATACCCAGGCTTTGGTATTATTTAAAACCATGGTTAAACAATTCCCTGACTATTATGTCTCATGGTTTTATCTTGGTGAGGTTTATCTTGCCCAAAAACAATATAAAACTGCAGAGCAGCACTTTTTAAAGACAATTGAACTTGCGCCTGATCTTATACAACCCAGGTTTCAATTGATAAAAATCTATTCAATAATAAACCTGGATAAAGATAAAATATTAAAAACCTATGAACAAATACTTGGAATTGAGCCTGACAATTACAGGGCTCTGCTTGGAATGGGTTTGCATTATTATAAAAACCATATGAAAGAAGAGGCTGCAAGCATTTTTATTGAGCTTGGCAGGGAAGTAAAACAAGGTTCCAGGCTCGTCATGGTTGCTGTGGATGAATATATTACCAACAAACAATATCAGGATGCTGTAATTGTATTTTCCCAGATGCTTAAAGCAGACCCAGATGATTCAACCTTGAACTTTTTTACAGCCATGGCCTATGAATCAATTAAGGATTTCAAAAAAGCAATCCAGCATTATCTAAAAATAGAACCTGACTATTCCCAATACAAAAAAACTATTTTAAGTATTACTTTTCTTTATAAAGAGCTTGGTAAAGACAAAACTGCCATGGTTTATCTTAAGAAAAAGCATGAAGAGATGCCTGAAGATATTGATATTATAGTCTATCTTGCTTCTTTGTATGAAAAAAATAAAAAATATGAACAAGCTGTAACACTGCTGAAAGACGGGCTTAAAGAATCCCCTGAAAACACTTCATTATTATTCAGGCTTGGTGCAGTACTAGACAAAGCAGGTTTTAAAGAAGCCAGCCTTGACTCAATGAAAAAAATCATTGAAATTGACCCGGATGATGCCAGTGCTTTAAACTATCTTGGCTATTCATATGCAGACCAGGGGATCTTGCTTGACAAGGCACTTGAACTGATTAAAAAAGCCAATGAAATCAAACCAGATGACGGCTATATCACCGACAGCCTGGGCTGGGTCTATTATAAAATGGGTAATTTTAAAAAAGCTGTTGAACTGCTTGAAAAAGCAGCAAAGCTGTCATCCTTTGAGACTGTTATATCTGACCACCTAGGGGATGCATATCTAAAAACTGATCAACTTGACAAGGCATTAAGCACATATAAAAAAGCATTGTCCAATGCTAAAGTTGAGGATAAAAAAATAGTTTTACAATTAGAAAAAAAAATTGATACCTTGCAAAAAAGAATCAATGAGTAAACAAAACTTTTTTTTGAGCCCTATCTGCTTTGTCTGCCTTATCCTTATTATCCAGGGATGTGCACCCCTAAGACCTACCACAGACCCTGAGCTAGATAAAAAAGCGTTAATTTTAGCAAAACAGGTAAATTCCTATAATGACCATATCCTTACAAGCAAGGGGACAGCACTTGTAAGACTTGAAACAGGTACAGATTATGAAATATTTAAAATTGCCTGGGCTGCTGTCTTTCCAAATAAAATACGAATCACATTTCTCATATCTGCCAACCCAATAGAAACCATTGTCAGCACAGGGGAAAAAATTACTTTTATTTCACATACGGGTAAACATTCAAAGCATTCATTTAAATCCCAAGACCCTGACATGGAAAAGTATATCCATGTTCCAATCAAAATGTCTGAAATGATATTGCTTTTATTGGGCCGATTATGGGCACACAGCATTGATGATACTTATTTTGAACCATCTGACACTTCTCTGTCCACAATTGTATTAAACAAAAAAGAGGAGCGTTCAAGATATTTTTTTCATTTTGATGATACAAAAAATATAGACAGCTTCCACAGGAAAAATTACACAGAAAATCTTGTTTATAAAATAACCATCAAAGGTTACAAAACATATGGTTTAGATACCATTCCAGGAAAATTGGAAATAGAAGATAACAGCAACAGAAAGCTAAGCCTTGAAATCACAAATTTTATTTCAAACCCTGCCATAAAAAAATCAGTATTTGAAATAAAAACTGTTTCTAAATAGAAAAAACAGCTTGTTGACAGGCCATGGATAATGACCATTATTAATTGTGATTTATTAACAATATTTCTCAAAGGAGATGTTATAAAAATGATTCACAATAGTGTTGACAATGCCAAAAAAAGTTCAGGCTGCCCTTCCCAGGGAGGCCAGCAGGATATGGCTGCAAGGCAAAAGCTTGAAGAAGAAGCAATTAAACTTTCTCTTTCAAAAATTAAACATAAAATATTTGTTTTAAGTGGCAAAGGTGGAGTTGGCAAAAGCAGTGTATCTGCCAATCTTGCCGCAAGCCTTTCCAAAAAAGGATATAAAACCGGCTTAATGGATGTTGATGTTCACGGCCCATCCATTGCCCAGATGTTAGGGCTTACAGAACTTCTGGGTATGTCTGACAACAAACTTTTGCTACCCAAGCAGATTAATGGAAACCTTAAAGTTGTCTCTGTCCAGGCATTAATGCAGGATAAAGACCAGGCAATTATCTGGAGAGGCCCTGCCAAAACAGGTATGATCCGGCAATTTGTAAGTTCTGTTGACTGGGGAGAGCTTGACTTTTTAATTATTGATGCCCCTCCAGGGACAGGCGATGAACCTTTAACCGTTGTACAAACTATTCCAGAAGCATTGGGTGTAATTGTCACCACACCACAGGAAGTAGCTTTGGCTGATATTAGGAAATCAATATCCTTTTGCAAAACAGTTCACTTAAAAACCCTTGGAATAGTAGAAAATATGGCAGGTTTTAAATGCCCCCACTGCAATGAGCCCATTGACCTGTTCAGTTCAGGCGGTGGTGAAAAAACAGCCAAGGAGCAGGGCCTTACATTTCTCGGATCAATTCCATTTGATACTGATGTGGTGATTTCCGGCGATAGTGGAGTGCCAATAATGCTGCAGGATAAAGAGACTAATTTTTCAAAAAGTTTTAACCCAATAGTGGACAATATTATTAAACAATTAAAATAGTGTTTTCGTTCAAACATAACTTTTTGGTCAGGCACGTATTATTATATTGAATGACAATTTTAAAAAAGCCAGGGAACTAAAAGAGCTTCTCGATCTTCGTGAGAAAGAAAACTTTTGTTCCCTGGCATGTTTCAGCAATACTGCAAAGCGCCGGCATAACGAAAAATACAAAGAAAATGAATACCGCCAATCTTTTTCAGCAGATTCAGACAGAATCTTAAATTCCCTTGCCTTTACAAGATATATTGATAAAACCCAGGTTTTTTCCCTTATACACAACGATCATTTAACCCACAGAGTGCTCCATGTCCAGCTGGTTTCAAGGATAGCAAGAACCATTGGAAGATATCTGGGCTTAAATGAAGATCTTATAGAAGCTGCAAGCCTTGGACATGATATCGGGCATGCTCCCTTTGGTCATGATGGAGAGCGTTTTCTCTCCAGACTTACCCACGAACATGGGGCAGGCTATTTCCATCATAATCTTCAAAGCATTCAACTTCTTGATAAAATTGAAAAAAATGGTAAGGGCTGGAATATAAGCCTTCAAACCATGGATGCCATTATCTGTCACAATGGTGAAGTCCATTCAGCAAAATTGTTTCCCAGGACAGATAGATCTTTTGAAGATTTTGACAATATAATGGCAAAGATGAGAAAAAAGAGAACCTGCAATGAAATTCCCATGACCATGGAAGGGTGTGTTGTAAGAATGGCTGACACCATAAGCTATATTGGCAGGGATCTTGAAGATGCCATTAGGCTGGGACTTGTAAAGAGAGAAGATATACCAGGTCCCTGTAGAGAAATCCTGGGTCAGACCAATGGAACCATAGTATTTAACCTTGTGACAGACCTGATTTCAAACAGCCAGAACCAGCCTTTTATTGGATTTTCCCAAAACATTTCCAAGGCCCTGAAAAAGCTTAAAGCTTTTAATTATAAATATATTTATAAAAACCCTGTAATTAAAAACCATCTATCTTCCATTGAAGATATTTTTAATTTTCTATTTGAAAAAAATTTATCTTTCCTCGAAGAAAAGAGCAACAGGGCAAAAAAAAATAACCAAGCTGAAATTTTTTCCAGATTTTTAAATGGCATGTCTGACCAATACAAAAAAAACACCTCAAATCCTGAGATTGTAAGGGATTATATCTCGGGCATGACAGATTCATATTTCATCCGCCAGGCTCCGGAACATCTAAGACCTCATTCCATTGAAAATGTAAAAAAGGCGTGACACCCTGAAAAATTATTGATTATGTCAAAGCTTGTCAAGGGGGCATAAAAATTTATTAATTTCAACGAGATCTTCCACAACTGCAGAGGCAAGTGTTTCACCTGTATCACCCAGACCGGAAGGCAGATACAACAGATTACAACCCACACCTGCAGCAGCGCCTGCCTGAATGTCTGTTTCCTTATCACCCACAAGTACCGAGCCTGCAAGATCAATATCAAACTCTCTTGCAGCTTTATAAATCATCCCAGGCGCTGGTTTTCGGCACAAAGACACTTTTTTATAATCTCCGACACCATGCTCTGGATGAAATGGACAAAAATAAACCTTGTCAATATTAATGCCTTGGGTTTTAAAAACCTGGTTCATCCAGTCAGTAAGCTTTAAAAAATCGTGTTCAGTATATAATCCGCGCCCGATTCCCGACTGATTGGTGATAACAAAAATCAGGTAGCCAAGCTGCCTTGCTTTGCGGCAAAGCTCAAATATGCCATCAATAAATATAAAATCCTCGGGCTTGTTAACATATGCATGATCAATATTAATCACACCGTCCCGGTCAAGTAACAAGGCAGGGCGACAGATCTTTGGGGCAGAAGTATTCAAAACAAGAGCCTGGAATGAATTGGTTTTCCTTTGAATCTAAATAAAAGCATCATCAACAGCCTGGCAGATAATATGGCCCATCAAAATATGCATTTCCTGAATACGCGGTGTATCATTTGATGGAATAATGAGATTCAAATCACAAGCTGTATTCATTAATCCTCCACCCTGGCCACTCATTCCCATAACATTACATCCAATTGTTTTTGCACAATTAAAAGCCTTGATTATATTGGCACTGTTGCCGCTTGTGGAGATGCCTATAAGAAGATCACCTTTTACAGCAAGAGCCTCCATCTGCCTTTGAAAGATTCTATCATATCCGAAATCATTGCCTATGGCAGTGAGAGCCGAGGTGTCTGTGGTGAGTGCAATACATGCCAGACCTTTGCGATCTGTTTTATACCGCCCTGTTAATTCTGCTGATATATGCTGGGCATCAGCAGCAGAGCCTCCATTCCCACACAGTAAAACCTTATTACCTCTCTTTAAAGTTTCCACAACGAGTTTTGACGCCTTTTCAATTACTGGTATCATAACATCCATGGTTTTTTCCAATGTATCTTTATGAGCTTGAAGCTCTCTTTTAATCATTTTTTAATTTATCCTTTATATATCAAATAAACACAAAAACAGCTTATACACCCGCATAATTTTTCATAAATAAAAAGGTGCTGAAATCAACACCTTGAAACAACAGATAAATACAATAAATTCAAATATTTGCCTTGCAAAAACCACTATTTAAGTATATAAGTTCTTTTTAAGAACCGCCATATGGCGGATCTGGTTTGCCACACACAAACAATATGAAAGGATTATAACTTATTCTTTCATATAAGCTAAAATATAAAAAAGATAGATAAGGCAGATAAAAAAATATCAGGCGATTGATTAAAAAGCAATTAAAATATAATCATCCCAATTAAAAACAATCTGATAAATTAAATGGTTGCAACACGATTAAATCAGGAAATTAAGCAAATGGAATATACTAATTTTAATTTCAACAATAAAAATATATTAATAACAGGTGGTGCTGGTTTTATTGGCAGTAACTTAGCTTTTTATTTTCAAAGGCACTATCCAGATGCCAAGATTTGTGTATTTGATAAGTTTAGAAATAACGAAAAGTTCAGCAATGGTAATTTAAAAAGTTTTGGTCACTATAAAAATCTTATTGGATTTAATGGTAAAGTGATTGCCGGAGATATAAACTTAAAAGAAGACTTATCAAGGCTTGAATCTATAGATTGGGATTTCATATTTCACCAGGCTGCAATCTCTGATACCAGAGTATATAACCAGAATATTATTATGCGCACCAATGTAAATGCTTTCATAGACCTGCTGGAACTTGCTGTGTCAAAGAATGCCGTAATGGTGTATGCCTCTTCTGCTGCTACATATGGCGACACACCTTCGCCCCAGAAAGTTGGAAATTCTGAAAACCCGGGCAACCCATATGGTTACAGTAAATTAGCAATGGATAATATATCAAGGGAATTTATGAAACGTTACCCCGGCATGACAATTGTTGGATTAAGATACTTTAATGTTTATGGACCAGGGGAGTTTTATAAGGATAAAACAGCGTCAACCATAGTGCAGTTCGGACATCAGATCCTGAATGGAAAAGCTCCAATATTATTTGAGCACTCAGATAAAATCATGAGGGATTTCATATTTGTTGAAGATGTTGTTCAAGCTAATATTCTTAGTGCAATTACTGAAAACAGCGGAGTGTATAATGTTGGTACAGGGATATCGAGAAGCTTTCAGGAGATAGCAGATTTACTTCAGCAAAATCTTAAAACCAGTCTTGGTACAAAATATATTCCAAATCCCTATTCATCTGGATACCAGGATGATACCAAGGCAGATATAGAAGAATCAATAGCCAGGCTTGGATATAAACCCAAGTATTCACTTGAAGATGGAATTGCAGCATACACAGATGAAATTCAAAGATTATATAAAGAGGAAATTAAAAATGTTTGATTTTCCCTGTGCCAGGCCAGAGATATTAGTCATTGGTGATTTGATGCTGGATCATTATTTATGGGGAACCACAGAAAGAATTTCTCCAGAAGCGCCAGTCCAGGTCATTGATGTTAAAAAAGAGACACAGATTCTTGGTGGTGCAGGCAATGTGATTAACAATCTGGCAGCTTTAGGTGCAAATGTCAGCATTGCAAGTGTTATTGGTGCTGATGACGCTGGATTGGAACTAATGGAGATGCTGCACAAAATCAATATAGATTGCAGCAGTGTGATAATAGAAGAGAATAGAAAAACATCTAAAAAAAACCGTATCATTGTATCCCAGCAGCAGGTTATTCGCTATGATCAGGAGAGTAAAAACAGCATAGCATCTCAGAGTGCAGATAAATTGTTTAAAGCAGTTAAAGCTACTATTAATCAATATGATATTGTCCTTTTATCTGATTATGGAAAAGGCGTACTGACTGAAGATTTAACTAAAGCTCTGATTTCAATGATCCGTTTAAAAAACATTAAGGTTCTGGTTGATCCCAAGGGCAGGGATTACTCGAAATATAGTGGTGCCTTTCTGCTCACCCCAAATAAAAAAGAAGCCTCTCTATCTACCAACATTGATATTATTGATGACATGTCATTAAAAGATGCAGGATATAAATTAAAAAATAAATTTAATCTCAATGTTTCCATGATTACACTTGGTGAAGATGGCATCAGCATTTTTGATGAGGATATGAGAAATATTCCAACCCAGGCCCAGGAAGTATTTGATGTCACTGGAGCAGGAGATACTGTGCTGGCTGCAATGGGGTTTGCTCTTTGTAATAATAAAACCATATATGATGCTGCCCAATTTGCAAACTATGCTGCTGCTGTTGTGGTGGGAAAGGTTGGCTGTGCAACAACAACCATAGATGAAATCATGGAGTATATTGCATCCATACACAATGTAAAAGGCAGACATAAAAACAAGAGTATTGACCATATTAAAAATTTTAATGAGATTGAAACAATAACAAATCAGTGTCACAATCGCGGTGAAAAAATTGTGTTTACAAATGGCTGTTTTGATATTTTGCATGCAGGCCATGTCAAGTATCTTGAGGAGGCAAGAAGTTACGGGGATATATTAGTAGTCGGGGTTAATTCTGATATTTCAGTTAAAAAACTAAAAGGTGAGAAAAGACCAATCAATACACAGGAAGACAGGTCTTATATTCTTTCAGCTTTAGATGCTGTGGATTATGTTGTGATTTTTGATGAAGACACGCCATATGAACTCATTAAAAAAATACAACCTGACATTTTAGTTAAAGGTGGGGATTATAAAGACAAACAAGTTGTTGGCAGTGATATTGCAGATAGAGTCAGATTAGTAGATTTTATAGATGGGAAGAGTACCACCGGCACAATCAACAAAATTAAAAATCTTAATGAAACATTTTAACTCATACAATGATCGATAAACTGATTATTCTCATCCATAACATCATCAACAGCCATTATAAAACCAGGCGTGGCCTGTCCCTTGAACGTTTTTTGTACTATCTTTCCAAAATATATAAAATTGCTGTTTTATCCAGAAACTTTCTATTTAAATTCAAAATATTTCAATCCAGAAGCCTGCCCTGTTTTGTAATATCCATTGGTAATATTGTAGCAGGCGGCACAGGTAAAACCCCAATGACCATCTTTCTTGCCAACTACTTGATATCGCTTGGGTATAAAGTTGCAATAGTAACCCGGGGTTATAAAGGCACATTTGAGCATAAGGGTGGTATTGTTTGTGATGGAGATAAAACCCTATGTACTCCCCAGGAAGCCGGAGATGAGCCCTTTATGATGGCCAAGCTTCTTAAACTGCCATTAATTGTTGGCAAAAACAGGTTTAAAGCCGGCATGACCGCCATTAAAGAGTTTTCTCCTGATATCATTATTCTGGATGACGCTTTTCAGCACATTGCATTAAAAAGAGATTTAAATCTATTATTGCTTGATACCAATAATCCATTTGGAAACAACTATCTGCTGCCCCGTGGCACCCTAAGAGAACCTCTATCATCTATTAGGCGAAGTAATGCTGTTATATACACACACTCAAGCTCAAACACCCTCCCCAATATTCACATTGACAATATTATTCCCGGGCACATACCTGTCTTTACGAGCGATCACATGTCTTATATTAACAAAGTTGTTCCTGAAAACTACTTTGCTTTATCTGCAAGTAAAACCCGGAAGGATATATCATCTTATATTCAAGGGAAACAAATACTGCTTTTTTCTGGAATTGCAAACAACTCAAATTTAAAAAAAAGTTGTGAACAAATGGGATTTATTATAAACCAACACATAAAATTTACTGATCATTATCAATACACAAAAAAGGATATTGATCAAATAAAAACCCTCTTTAACCAGGCAAATATGGATTTTATTGTGACGACATTAAAAGATTATACCAAAACATCTGACTTCTTTTCTGCTGAGTATCCTGTTATAGTTTTGGATGTTAATATTCAATTTAACGGGCAGAACAGACAAAATTTTGAATTATTTTTAAAAAACAGATTAAAACAGCAGACTTTATCCTCTAATGGAGGGATAATATGGAAAAAATAATACTTGGACTTTCCGGCTCATTAACCCATGACCCTTCCGCAGCAATTTATGTGGGCAAAAAACTTGTGGCTGCGGCAGAGGAAGAGAGGTTTATCCGGGACAAACATGCCAAAAATAAAATGCCTGAAAAATCAGCTGCATTCTGCCTTGAATTTGCAGGTATAAAGCCTGATCAGGTTGATATTGTAGCTTTCCCCTTTGCCAAAATAAGCCTTGCATCACCTGGCAGATGGCATTTTGCAAAGCGTTATTGGTATGCACCAGACCGCGCTCTTGATGCTCTGTTCAACGGGAACCGTCACTATCGGCGTAATGTCAAAAAAGTCAAAGCTTTGCTTAAAAAGCTCAATATTTCCTGGGATAAAATCAAATTTATACCTGTGGAACACCACCTTGCCCACGCAAGCAGTGCCTATCATCTCAGCGGATTCAAGGAGAAATGTGCAATACTTGGTATTGACGGCAAAGGTGAATATGCCACAACCTTTTTCGGATATGGCGAGAATGGAAAAATCCATAAAATTAAAGAATTTTATGACCCTGATTCCCTTGGCGGCATGTATGGAGCTTTTACCCAGTATCTTGGATTTGAAATGCTGGATGGTGAATACAAGGTAATGGGCATGGCACCCTATGGAGATCCTGAAAAATATGATTTTTCAAAACTGATTGATTATGATGAAAAATCCTTTACAGTCAACACACAATATTTGAATACCGTGGGATTACGGCGCTATAAAGATAAAACCGGTAAAGGGTATTATTTTTCCCCCAAACTTGTAAAATGGCTGGGACCCCGGCGTAAGGGTGATGATATAGATGATCCCTATGTGGACTATGCAGCAGCAATGCAGCACCTTTTTGAAAAGGTTTCCCTTAAACTTATTGACCACTATCTTGGAGATATTATAAAACAGACAGGGAAACTTTGCTTTGCCGGCGGTGGAGCTCTCAATGTAAAGCTTAATCAGAAAATCATTGCCCTTGACCATGTAAAAGAACTTTTTGCCCAACCAGCAGGCAGTGATGCAGGAACTGCTGTTGGTGCGGCCTCCTATGCAGCATCCCTCATGGGTATTCAAGTGGAAAAAATGGAACATGTATTTCTTGGCCCACAATTTTCCCATGATCAATGTCTTAAAGCAATAAAGGCAAGAAAAGAAAAACCTGCCTGGAAAATAATGGATGACCCAGCAACTGATGCTGCCCATCTTCTTGCAAAGGGTAATGTTGTTGCATGGTTCCAGGGGCGCATGGAATTTGGCCCCAGGGCTCTAGGATGCAGAAGTATCCTTGGCTGCCCCAGTATTAAAGGGGTTTCCGATCGTATCAATAAGCAGATAAAATACAGGGAAAGGTGGCGGCCCTTTTGCCCCAGCATTCTTGATACCATAGCACAGGATCTTTTGCAGACTGATCACCCTGCACAATATATGACTTACACCTTTAAAGTGGCTGAACATTGGAAAAGCCGCATCCCTGAAGTTGTCCATGAAGATGGCACAGCAAGGGCACAGGTTGTTTCAAAAGATACCAACCCTAAATATTACAA
>CAZYDL010000060.1:0-4092 GCA_964646305.1 uncultured Desulfobacula sp.
AATCTATTGGTATTATCAAAGATAATCTGTGAAAGTTCATCAGGATCAGCATTTCTAATTTCAGCAAGTCTCAGCAGAACAGATTTAACAAAAGCAGGCTCATTACGCCGGGTCTTGTTTTTTTGGGGTGCCGGTGCAAGATAGGGTGCATCGGTCTCAATCAGGATACGCTCCTTAGGGATATGTGGTACAAGGCTTCGTAGGTATTCCCCCCGTTTTAATAAAGTGAGGATTCCTGTAATACCAATATAATAATTCAGATCAAGATATTTAAATAATTCATTTTTTGTGCCGGAAAAACAGTGTACTACGCCTTTACGGCTTTGGGGAGCCTCGGATTTCATGATATCAAAAAATCTGCCCTTTGAATCACGTTCATGGAAAATAAGGGGCAGATCAAGGTTGCCTGCCATTTCAAGCTGGGCAACAAAACATCCCTCCTGGGCCTTGGCAGGGGAAAACATGCGGTTATAATCAAGACCTGTTTCTCCCCATGCCTTAACACAGGAATTTGTTTTTGCAATATCGGTCAGGGTATTTAAAACATCTTTGGAACACTTTTTTGCATCATGGGGATGGATACCAACCGAGGTGATGATATTCTTATATTTTCCAGCTATTTCAACAGCTTTCAGGCAGGTTTTAATATTAACACCCGCAAGCATCATGGCGTTAATATTCTCATTTTCTGCCCGTTCAATAACATCTTTCAAGTCATCATCATAGCTCTTATCATCAAGATGACAATGGGAATCAAATAATATCATTTTATATTTTTTTTACCTTGTTTTCAGTTTTTTTTTATAAATTTTTAAGCCTTCACTGAGTGGAAGAAGCCGTTTTACGGTAACAGTGAAGGCTTAATGTAAGGAAAACTGATTTACAGCACTCCTTGACACAGACACGATATATCAGTAAATTTGATTTCAGTCAATTATTGGGTTAAAAAGTTAAATATTTGCCAGCGCATCCTAAAGAACAGGTATGATATTTGCAATTTAAATTGAATTGATTTTTATATTAGACAGATATGCAAAAAAGATGACCGATAAAAACAATAAAAATTCAATTATAAGATTATTTAATGTAAGCAAAAGATTTGGTGGTAAACTTGCTTTAAAGGATATTTCACTTGAAATTAAACAGGGTGAATTTGTTTTTATCTCAGGACCTTCCGGTGCTGGAAAATCAACCCTGCTGAAAATTTTATACCTTGCTGAAAAAGCATCAGAGGGCCAGATTCTTATTGACGGCATGAACCTTGCCAGAATTTCTTCGTCAAAACTTCCTTTTTTGCGGCGAAGGTTTGGAATGGTATTCCAGGATTATAAACTAATTCCATCACGAACTGTGTATGAAAATGTAGCCCTTGTTCTTGAAGCTGCCGGGAAAAAGCCATCTTACATCAGAAAAAAAGTGGTCCAGGTTTTAAGAAACACAGGAATGGAAAAAAAACTAAAAGCTCTGCCGCCCACACTCTCGGGAGGAGAGCAGCAGAGAGTTGCAGTGGCAAGGGCAGTTGTTGGTGAACCTTCCATTATCCTTGCAGATGAACCCACTGGCAGCTTAGATTCATCATCTGCCCAGACAATCCTTGATCTTTTAATGGAGTATCATAAAAATGGTGCCACCATATTGGTTGCAAGCCACAATCTGCATCTTCTGGAAAGCAATGTAAGGGGCAGGAATATTGAAATCAAAGATGGCACAATAAAACGGACTGCAACCATGCTTTAGAAAGAAAAATTATGACCCATTTTGTAAAAAAAGCCCTGGCAGATATTCGTTCCAACAGGTTTTTAAATTTTATTACCATTGTGACGATTTCACTTTCAATTCTGATTGTGAGTGTATTTCTACTCTTTTTTGAAAATGCAAGCAGAGTAATTGAATCATGGAATCAGAGCGGCAGGGTAATGATTTATCTTAAAAAAGATTTTACCATGGACATGCTGCCACAGCTTAAAGCCAGAATCAACTCCATTGGAGAGACTGAAGTAATGATCTATATTCCAAAATCCTATGCCATGGAGAAACTCAAAAAAGGTATGTCCTCCCAGAGTACTTTTTTAAATACATTAAAAGACAATCCCCTGCCCGATGCCCTGGAGATCAGAATAAAATCTTCTAATAGTTTTGAAAAAATACAGGAATTTGCCCAAAATATAAAAGCCATTGAAATAGTAGATGATGTGGAATATGGACAGGGCTGGCTGGGCAAGTTTTTAAAAATTTTCAATCTGTTTAAAATCACAGGCTATGCCATGTGCAGCCTGTTTTTTTTAATTGCATTGTTTATTACTGCAAACACAGTACGTCTTGCTTTTTATTCGCGCAAACTTGAGATCGAAATCATGCGCCTTGTGGGTGCCACTGAAACATTCATAAAAGCACCATTTTATGTGGAAGGAGTTTTACAGGGATTTTTCGGGGGTATCATAGGACTTGCCATCCTTTTAATTTCATATTTGACCATTGCATCGGGCATATCACAAAATCTTGCTTCATATGGATATTTTGATATCAGGTTCCTCTCCTTTCAGATGATAGTGCTAATTATTTTTGGATCCACATTTTTGGGCTGGTTTGGATGTTATCTATCCTTAAAACAAATATTAAAATAGTGTTTGGACGCACACTCATCCATCTGCTTTCTTGCTGCAAACTTGTGCAATCTTCATGTATTACAATACACTCCGGTTGCAAAAGTTCTGGCACCTCATATATGGATAAATTTCTGTCCAAACATGGATTAGTGGTAAATTGTAAAATATTCTTTCTTGCAGGTTTAATTACTCTCTTATTATCTACTCCTTTAGTTTTTGCGCAAAATTCAGGTTTCAAAAAAGGGGTTGTTAATTCATTTCAATTAAATATACGTAAAACACCCTCTCTTGATTCAGAGGTTATTATTGTTCTTGAACAGGGAGCAACACTTGATATACTTGAAATACAGGGTGGTATTGGCGGCTGGCTGACTGTAAAATATAAAGGACATCAAGGATATATTAGAAATCGTTCCCAATATATAAAGCTGATCCAGTCTGTCCACAAAAAGAAAAACCCAGTAAAAAAGATTCAAAAAAAACAGAAGATCAAGGCGCAAATTAAAACCCAGAAAAAAATGGTGGAGACATTTTCCCAAAAAGAGATTGAAATCATAGAGGGATTGGATGAAATAGATTATGCATTAAATAAAGCACGGATAAAAGTTACGGCATTATCAGAAGAAATCATGCTTCTTGAAGGCAGAATTGAAGAGCTCGATCAGGCAAGGGAACAATTGGGTAAAGCCATTATTTTAAATCGTGATTATGCAGGAGAGAGGCTTAGAGCTCTGTATAAAATGAATCTGATGGGGAAATATGATGCCGCAGGTCTGCCAAGCTCTCTATTTGATTTTTTTCTCCGGCAAAACTCCATGAAGCAGATTATTAAAGCAGATTTTTATATCCTTGACAGGCAGAATCATGATCTTGAACAATTTGAGAAGGTGGAACAGCAGCTTCAAAAAAAGATCCATGCAAAAACAAACCTGGAAGCCCAGATCAGCGATCAAATACGAATCAATAAAAAAGAGACTGCAAAAAGGCAATTGGTTTTAAAAGAAATTCGTCAAAAAAAGAGACTGTCTCTTGCTGCTGTTGAATCTTTAAAGCAAGCAGCATTGAAATTAGATAATAAAATCACTGATATGCAGGCAATAGGCAAACAAATTATAATAAGTAATTTTTCTTTTTTAAGTTATAAAGGGCGGCTTTCTATACCTGTAAAGGGAAAAATTATTTCAAAATACGGTCCTTCAAAATCTGGAGATTACAAATCCTTCTCTTTTCAAAAGGGAATTGATATAAAGGTGGAAAGAGGCGAACCTGTTAAAGCAGTGTTTAATGGAGAGGTTATGTTTGCCCGGTGGCTTAAGGGTTATGGGAATTTATTGATTGTCAATCATGGAGACAATTACTATACTCTCTATGCCCATGTTGAAGAGATGTTTAAACAAAAGGGAGAGCGTGTTGAAACCGGTGAAGTGATTGCAACTGCAGGTGATACTGGATCAATAAAAGGCATGTGTCTGCACTTTGAAGTCAG
>CAZYDL010000060.1:4192-13648 GCA_964646305.1 uncultured Desulfobacula sp.
TACCCATGATAATTGCAGCTTGCCTGTTTTTATCCATAAGCATATCCATCAATCCAATATTTGGTGATAATGGAACTGATAAGAATGAAGATACATATAAATCATTAAAATTGTTTACTGATGTGTTAGAAGAGTTGGAACAAAATTATGTGGATGATGTAAACAGTGAAGAGCTGATCCATAATGCCATTAAAGGTATGGTTGGAAACCTTGATCCCCACTCAAGCTTTATGCCTCCCGAGGCTTTTCATGAACTTCAGGATGATACAAAGGGAGAATTTTCCGGCATTGGCATTGTGATCACCATGAAAGAAAAAATTTTAACGGTGGTGTCGCCCATAGAAGGAACACCTGCATATAAGGCCGGTATCCAGGCAGGAGATATCATCATTAAAATTGATGGTAAATCAACAAGGGATATGGCGCTTTGGGAAGCTGTAAATATGATGAGGGGGCCGAGATATGAAATAGTATTAATAACCGTGATAAGAAAAGGTGAACCAGAACCCATTGAAGTCTCTCTTAAGCGGGATTTGATTCCCATGGAAAGTGTTCGCAGTGCTGTTTTAAAACCTGGCTATGGATATCTTCGCATTACTAATTTCAGGATGAGCACCCTTGATGACATTAAAGAGCACCTTAAAAAATTTGATTCTAAGGACAATGCTTTAAAAGGCCTTGTAATGGATTTAAGGGATAATCCAGGAGGTCTTCTGGATCAGGCTGTTAAGATATCTGATCTTTTTCTTGATCATGGTAATATTGTTTCCATTAAAGGAAGACATCCAGGCAATACACAAGTCTTTAAAGCATTTCCCGATGATGAAGACCGTAAATATCCCATTGTTGTACTTATCAATGGGGGGTCTGCATCTGCCTCGGAGATTTTGGCAGGCGCTTTACAGGATCACTCAAGGGCATTGATTCTTGGAACAACTTCCTTTGGTAAAGGATCAGTCCAGACAGTTCGGCCTTTAAAGGATGGATTTGGCATTAAATATACCATTGCAAGATATTATACACCCAATGGAAGATCCATACAGGCCAAGGGCATTGTACCTGATATTGAAGTAGAGTTTGAGATCCTTGCAAAAAAAGAGAAAAAGACATCTATTTTTGACACAATGATTAAGGAAAAAGATTTAAAAAACAGATTAGAGCCTGAAAATACAAAACAGATAAAAAAATCTGAGCAGTCTGAAAAAAAATCAAAAAAAGACCCAAGGCTCCTTGATACTGATCAACTTGTCCTTGATGCACAAATCAAAAGAGCCCTTGATATTCTGATAAGCTATGGAGTGTTCAGTAAATTAAATGCCAATTAAAAACAAAACTAATAAAAACAATAGAGCAAAAGCAAAAAAAAAAATAGTACCCAAAAAACAGACAAAACCAGGGAAGAGGCAAAAACCACCTGTTCTAAATGAATTTAAAAAAATTCTTGTGGGAATTGCCATCCTTGTTTCTCTATGCTTAACTCTGGCCATGATAGCAGATATTTTTCTGCACCCCGGAAGTGTTGACAAAAAGCCAACCCTTACAACAATTAAAAAACAGCAGACCAAACCCAAAATTAAACCTGTCCAGGAAGGTATCAAAGATATAAAAATTAAAAAAGCAGTAACAGGTTTAAAACAAAAACAGGAAAACACCATTAAGTATGAAGTGTTTGGAGAGATTGATCAAACTATAATAGACAAACAATTTCCAAGACCTCAAAAAGGCCATATACCAAAAATTGTAATTATCATTGATGATATTGGATATGATAAAAAAATTGCAATGGCATTATGTGATCTGAATTCAAATATTACCTTTTCTGTATTACCCTTTGCTCCATTTGGAAAAACAATTTCAAAACAACTGCATGCCAGGGGATCACAATTAATGCTTCACCTGCCCATGGAGCCCTTTGAATACCCTGATGTTAATCCAGGCCCAGGTGCAATTTTATCTTCCATGTCGCCGGACACACTCCTGGATCAGCTTAAAAAAAACATAAATGATATTCCCAATATTGTAGGTGTCAACAACCACATGGGTTCAAGAATTACCACCAATTCAGACCAGATGAATCAGATCTTCAGTGCTTTGAAAAAAAAGGAGCTGTTTTTTATTGATTCGCGAACTACACCAAAATCCCAGTGCAAAGCATCTGCAAGGCTTTTCAAACTTAAATTTGCCCAAAGAGATGTCTTTCTGGATAATTTTCAAAACCAGGAATATATTACAGGACAATTTAATAAACTTAAGGCCCTGGCAAAAAAACACGGGTTTGCCATTGGCATAGGCCATCCATATAAAGCAACCCTGCATACCCTTGCAAGGGAATTACCAAAACTTGAAAAAAAGATACAGATTGTACGGGCAAGTACATTGACTTCCATTCCCGGATAAAACTTTCACCAGATAAAACCCATATCATTGCTTCAGATTTTATAGTATGTTAATTGTTAACAGCATTAAGAAACAGCTCATAGAGGCCTTTGAATAATGGAATGGGAGTGATGACTATCAAATTTCTTGGAAAAACATTAAAAAACCCTTTGGTTCTTGCTTCTGGAGTTCTTGGAAACAGCTTTGATATTCTTGAAAGAGTTCATGAACAAGGCTGCGGCCTTGTGACCATGAAATCCATTGGGCCGGAACCCAGAGACGGGCATAAAAACCCGACCGTCATGGATCTTGGTTCTGGAATGATCAATGCTGTGGGCCTGCCAACCCCTGGATATCTGAACATGGAAAATGAATGGCAATATCTTGAAACAAGAAAATTTCCCATCATTGCAAGCATCTATGGGGGCAGTGTCAAAGAGTTTCAAAAGGTTGCCAAGTTTGTTTCATCAAAAAAACCTGATTTTATTGAAATTAATATATCCTGCCCCAATTCTGAAAAACACGGTATGATTTTTGGAGTAAATCCTGAATCATCCCGAGATGTTGTGTCTGCTGTGAAAAAAGTAATTAATGTTCCCCTTATAGCAAAATTAACACCCCAGGCCCTTGATATTGGCGAAATTGCCAGGGCATGTGAAGAAGCTGGAGCTGATGCCATATGCGCCATAAACACTCTTGGCCCCGGCATGGTCATTGATATTGAATCGCAAATGCCGATTCTTGCCTTTAAAAAAGGAGGGCTTTCAGGGCCCATGATAAAACCTGTGGCTGTGCGCTGTGTATATGATATTTATAAGGCTGTGGATATTCCAATCATAGGTCTTGGCGGTATTACAACAGGAGCAGATGCCATTGAAATGATCATGGCTGGAGCAAGTCTTGTGGGCATTGGAAGCGCTGTTAATTATAGAGGCATTGATGTATTTGCAAAAGTCACAAAAGAGATGGATACCTGGCTTTTAGAACATAATTTACACATGGAAGATATTAAGGGTGCTGCCCATTAAATATATTTTTTAATTCAAAAACAGTTAACACTCTTAATTTTTTCATGCTTTGTTGTTGGTGGATAACCTGATCCGCCACATGGCGGTTAATTCAAATCATCTTTTGGCTTTTTTGCAACAGGAACCTTTAAGACAGGGACTCCTTCTTTGGCAAGAATTTTATCATCTTCCTTTGTTGTACTGCCCCTGATATTCTGGTAATCTTCTACTCCATAATGCATTTTCAAGGCCTGTTTGGTAAAATCAGATCCTACATCCTCATAGTTTTTTTCAACATATTCAGCAACTTTTTCAGTTAATTCAGCCACGGCTTCCTGACTTGCCCGCAAAGCTTTCTGGCTTATTTGCATTGATGTTTTTTTAATGGCAATGGGATGAAGTTTTTGAACAACAGAGCTTGTGTCACAAACAGGGCAAGTCAATATGCCCTGTCCCTGCTGGTTTTCCAAATCTTTTTTATCCTCAAACCAGCCTTCAAAAACATGGCCGTTTAAACATTCAAGATCAAATACTATCATCTTAAAAGCCCATGTTTGTATGGCTCACAGAGGAGCGTATACTCACAAAGCTGCCCATATGTGAAGTGCAAGAGTTTTTGCAATTGGAGTGTATTGCCGTAGATTGCAAAAGTTTGAAGCAACAAAGCAGATGGGTGAGTTTTAGTTCAAACATTAGATAATCCTGCTCACGCCTGTGGAGATATTATAGCAGTAATCTCCCATTTTTTCATAACTGGAAACAAGGGATATAAAGAAGACTCCGCTGTCAACAGAGCAGTCATTTGCTCTTAATCTTTCTATATGCTGGTATCTCATGTTTTCACGCATCTGGTCAATCCTGTCTTCAAAGGCAAGTGCTTTTTGATAAAAGCCTGGAGTTTTTTCATGCAGTTCATCAAGTATTAATGCTACAAATTTATCCACCTCAGTGGATATAATTGCCAGATCCTGTTTTCCTGTTTCACTGAATCCAAGATCATTATCATATATTTTTTCAAGCATAATTGATACATTTTCCATGGCATCGCCCAGTCTTTCAATATTATTGGTGATACGCATCAATTCTGATATCTCTTTGGCTTCAGGCTCGTTCACATCGCCTTGATAAATAGTTGTCAAGTATTTGATGGTAACTTTTTGGCAGGCATCAAGATGATCTTCTATGGCTTCTCTCTCCCCTAAAATATCATCATCTCTTATTTGAAGGCATGATGATGTCTTTTTTAAATTCATATGGGTAAATTCAAGTGTTTTAATGATTTCACCCTTAACCTTGGCAAGTGCGCCAATGGGTGAATCAATAAAACTCATGTCATACTGGGGCAGTCTATACCTTTCCGTTGTTTTTTTCTTCTTGGGAGATAAAAAGATTGCAACCTGAATAAGCTTGGGAAGGACAAGAAGAAAAAACATGGCATTTACAACATTAAAAAGTGTATGGCCGTTTGCAATATACCTTGCCATATTCACGGATTCTCCATCCACAACCTGGCCCACAGGGGCAGCACCGAGAAGTGATGTCATATATTGAACAAACCCCACAAAGGGATGAAAGAAAAGCACAATCATGGATACACCAATCACATTGAACAGCGTGTGTGCCCGGGCCGTCTGGTGTGCACTGATACTTTTAGAGCCAAGGGTTGCAATTTCTGCTGTAATGGTGGTGCCGATATTTTCTCCGAGAACCAGGGCCATGGCAGTGGGAAAATCAAGCAGACCCTGGGAGGCAAGTGTCATTGTTAGCCCAACAGTGGCTGAGGATGATTGAACCATTATTGTTAAAATAGTTCCCATGGAGATACATAAAAGAATACCACCGATATTGTCGGTGGTAAATTTTGTAAAAAAAGAGATAAATTGAGGATCAGATCTTATGGGGGAAAGACCGTGTTTCATTACTACCATGCCATAAAACAGCAGACCAAATCCAAGAATAATATCCCCGATATGGCGATAATGCCTCTTTTTGGAAAAAAACTTCATGGGCACACCAAGGGCAATGGCAGGAAGAGCAAGTGCTGTTAATTTAAAGGCAATCAATTGGCCTGTGATAGTTGTACCGACATTTGCTCCAAGTACAACACCAACAGCCTGCTGCAAAGACATCATGCCGGCACCTACAAATCCAATGAGCATGACTGTGGTAGCAGATGAAGATTGCACAATTGCAGTAACTCCTGCACCTGTTGCACATCCTAAAATTCTATTGGCTGAAATGGCTTCAAGAATCCTTCTGATTCTCTGCCCGGCAGTGGCCTGGAGGCCTTCTGTCATCATTTTCATACCCAGGATGAAGAGTCCAAGACCACCAAGAGTCTGAATTATTACATTAGTTAAGTCCAAATTTTACCTCTTTAAAAGGTTAATGTTTTTGTTATAACAATAGAACCATCACATTAAAACAATACGACCCTAATAAACAGGAAGGTTATATATTAGATTGATATATTTTTCAATCGGGAAATATGTTTTAAATCAATATCTGAATTTACACAGGGGAAAAGAGTATTATTTGTAAAAACAGGATGTTCAAGCAAATCAAACTTTGAATGTTTCACAGCATAATCCCACATCGGCGTATGGGGAATTGGAGTGTAATAGGCAAGAACAGGCATTATACCGTTTTTTGCCACAAGCTGCATGGAAATTTCAACTTCATCTAGATTTTGCTCTGGTAAACCACATAATAAATATGCTCCCATCTGTTCCTTTGTGAAACCAGCGGTTTTAAGGTTTTCAACTGCCCTAAAAAAATCCTTTTCAACAACTTTAATATCATGGTTTCTTTTTTCAGAGAATTCTGTTGTTTCAAGCCCCAGACGAATTGTTTTAAACCCTGCTTGAAACATGAGATCTGCTGCCTGTTGTGTGATGGCATTAATATGAAGTGCATTGGGTGTATGAAACCATACATCTATTTTTGAATCAATAATTTTTTCAAATAGAGCAAAGGCATGTGATTTTGCATTCATCAACAGGGCATCATCATAAAAAGCAAAGTTCTTGACATGATAATTTTCATGCCAGTGTTTAATCTCTTGAAATACATTTTCAGGAGACCTTTGCCTGAACTTTGGTTCAAGAAATGAGGAGGCACAATAATCACAGGAAAAAGGACACCCCCGTGATGTTAAAATCGGTGCATAGGCAATTTTATTCTGGAGATCAAGGGCAGGATAAGGCAAACTATCAAGATTGCTGGATATATTGCTGCCACCCAATTCAAATCCTGTCAATTCCTTGATAATTTTTCCTAATTGATGTTCTCCTGCACCCTTTATCACAAGATCTGCCAGAGTATATTTTTTTGCGTGTTCAAGGTTCAATGAAGCATAGATACCGCCAAGCACAATTGGCACATCAGGATAAATCTCTTTAATAATTCCAATGGTTTCTTTTACGCCAGATGCCCAATAGGTCATTAAAGAGGTAACAAAAATGATATCTGGTTTATCTGTTTTTTGAAGATCTTGAATAAACCATTCAGGTTTTATGCCGTACCTGGAGTATTTTTTCCCAATGGTTTGGATCTTGTCTGATTTAATCTCTTTGGGCAGACTAATTTCCGTTTTTCTAAAGGGCCCCCTTCCATCCCAAAAAACTTTATTTTTTTTGGATTCTTGTGGATGAAACCGATCAAGACAGTCAATATAGCTTATTTGTAATCCTTTTTTACGAAGCATGGCAGCCACGGATAAAAGTCCAAGGGGCTTTGCCCAGAAATCAAAAGCGGCAAAATCATGGATCCACGGATTCACACACAGGATATGGGGAGGATCAATCTTCAAAATATTTCATGGATGTTTTTTTAAGCTCCTGTCTGCTGAACAACAACTCATATTCATCCTGGTCCACAGCTTTGGAAATCTTTTTTACAAGGGCATAACATTCATCTTCATTGGATGCATGAACCATGGTATAAAGGTTATATTTCCAGCCGGGAGCCGGGTTGCGCCTGTAGCAATGTGTTATCTCATGAAAGCCTGTCATGATATTTCCAACGGTTTCAATCTTTTCCTCATCAACTTTCCAGGCAACCATGGCGTTTGCCTTAAATCCTGATTTTTGATGCTTTAACGTGGCACCAAATCTTCTTATCATTCCTTTTTTATCAAGATCTTTTAATACACTTAAAAATTTATCTTCCGTGATACCAATCTGTTCCGCCATTTCAAGGAATGGTCGTTTAACAACTGGTATATCAGTTTGCAGCAGGCTGATTATTTTTTTTTCCAAATCTGTAAGCATAGGGCTTTCCTTCTCTATTTGCAATTACCCGTTCCAGGGTATTTACCTTGTGGTCGCTTGGTTGTGACCTTGCAACAGGTTCTAAAATTCATTACGCTGACCGCCAAAAACTCGGTCATTCTTCCCTCAAACACTTTGGCGGCTTAACCGCTACATTCATCAAGAACCTGTAAGCAAAACCCAAATGCGCCCGCAAGGTAAACACCCTTCCACTGGAGATTGTAGTAACTTATTAGGTTTACCTATTTTTTATAAATACTTTATATCGGAAATATTCAGTTGTTTAAAGATTAATTTTATTTCATCTAAAAACAAGGCATCAAAATCTCAACTTTTGGCAGCAAGTTAAGATTCAGCATGAATGATTATATATTATAAAGAACACTATGGGGAAGTCCCTAAAATGAAACTTATCAAAAAATAAAGTTTAACGTGAAAATCACCAGTTCATCTGGCACTTTTTTTTGTTGATAGAAGTTTGACTCTTTTAGAATGTCAATAAGTAAAGCCTGACCACGCCCCCACTCTTAATCCGCAAATAATTCAGCTACGTCAATTTGACCGTTAAGAACTTTATAAAAAACTGATTGGCCGCCACTTCCGGGTACAAAATTTTTCGTTGTGAAATCTTCATCAGTTAAATGAACATCTTTGAATTCACCTAAAAAATCGTTAATAGTTGGGACATCATCAATATTATCTCCAACCAATTCAGGATACACGTCTACTTTAAGAAACTTCATCAATGCTTTAAATGCATTTGATTTAGGCAGCAGGTTGCCTTTTCTCTGTTTTGCGTTCCATGCCTTAGGCCACTTTTTACTAACAGCTTTAAAGTAATTATAAAGTATTTTATATATCTTCAGATCTCCATCTTTGCCATCTTTGAAGAAACTATTAAAAGGATATTTGTTTATATCAACATTTTTTAGTTTTTTTCCATCAAGAATGTCATTTCTGTCTCTAGAAGGGTTATCCGAAATAAATTTAACCAATGCCTCAACAAAAGTAGCTTGTGTTATAGGTTCATAATCTCGCCCTGGTGTCGCCACACCTAATCTCTTGATTCTTTGAAAAAAAGGACTGTTTTCATTTGCATCTAACGCTACGGCTATATGGTGGCATGTTTTATATGGATTCCTTTTTATAGCGAGAGCCTCAAGATCGTACACCAGACTTTTGTTTACTTTTGTTTGTGCTAAATTAACAGTGGCAAAAATTTTAGCCTGTTCAGGTAAGGCAATTCCTACAAATATCGAAACATTTATTTTGAACTCTTTGTCACAACTAAAAGTACGATTTTCACCAGACCCCTCAAAAAAACCGGCTATTCTATGCTGGCCGTCTAAAATTTTTGCAATTTTACTGCGAGGAATATCTGTTTCATCATCTTCTTCATCATAAGCTGAGTATGGGTGCAAACAAAGAATGCCTTTTTTTTCATCATACTCAGCGCATTTTTCATCAATCGCTAGAATTATAGAAGTTGGGAAAGTAGCATCGTTGGTTTCTAAAATATAGCTTCTGATTTCTTTAACACGGCTTTTTTTAAGGGGGCGTTGAATGCCTAAATATCTCTCAACTTCTCTTCTCATTTCCCTAATATCCGCAAATGATATATCTGCTAATTCTTTTGCATCTATAGAAGCTATGAAAAACTCACCAATCGGTTGATTAACTCTAATCACAGGAATTTCAAGAGTACTATTATGTTTTGAGCTGTTATCCATGGCTATCACCTATTCCCTTGTTGCTTTAAGAAATTCACTTGTTTGATTATTAACAATAGTAGCATAGGTATC
>CAZYDL010000061.1:0-13558 GCA_964646305.1 uncultured Desulfobacula sp.
ACCATTACGCCTTCACTGAAATTGGTGAAATACACCCGGGTATTTTCCAGAACAATGTCATGTTTTGGATCACGGCCGTACAGCACTACCTTGGGTGGTGCAGACCGAATTGCATCTTCCACCATATATGGAGGAATCTTTACAATTTTTGTGTCGCGGTGAACAACAGCCCCACCCTCTTCAAAGCAATCCAGTGCTTTTTCATCTTCTACAAACACACCGGTTTCATTGAGAACTTCAAGGGTTCCGTAGTGAATCTCATCCAACTCATCATCAGTTAATATGTTAAGACTCAATCCAGAGCTGAGTTGCCTCCCTGCATGAAAATTACGTTTCATCAGATTTTTACCTCGCAACTGCCTGTTAATAAATTTTAACATCCTTTATCAAAATGTTTAAAATTTAAGGATGTCACTCATTTGTTTTATTATTAATATCTATAGTACAGCCTTCTTACCGTACTATATTAATACTTGACATTCATATAGATTTTTTATAAGTCTGTCAATACAAAAATTGTTCAACAATCCATGCTTATCAAAAAAAGGATTGTCACTATTTATCAGCTAAACTCCGGCTCCATAACGCGCCGGGTAATAATAACCAATAGAAGATGAACAGGAGATTTACCATGGAAAAATTGTTTAAAGTCTGGGCATTGATTTTAGGAGCATTGCTTATTTTTACGGGAACATGTATGGCAGGAAATTCTGTGCTGGAACAAGTTATTGCAGCCAAGACCATTGTGGTATCAACAGATGCCAACTATGCACCCCAGAGTTATCTTAACGACAAAGGGAAATTGGAAGGATTTGATATCAGTGTGGCAAAGGAAGTTGCCAAAAGACTTGGTGTCAAGGTAAAATTTATTACACCGGACTGGGATCTGATTACTGCAGGAAAATGGGGAAAACGCTGGGATATCTCAATTGGTTCCATGACCCCGACTGCAGAAAGAAAAAATTCACTTTTGTTCACCATGCCCTATTATAGTTCACCAGCGCAGTTTGCCATTCATAAAAAGAACACTTCCATTAAAACCCTGGCTGATCTATCAGGTAAAACAATTGGAGTCGCAACAGAGACTACCAATGAAAGATATCTGCAAAAAGACCTTTCCATTGAAGACGTGAAAATTGTTTATCAAAATTGGAAACCCGGCAAGCTTAAAACTTATCCCACCGATGCCAATCACATAGAAGATTTAGCCCTGGGAGACGGACTCAGACTGGATGCAATTTTTACATCCAGACAGACTCTTGCCGAAGCTATCAGCTCTGGATGCGGTAAAGGCTGCCCCATCAAAATGATTGGGGAACCAACCTATTATGAACCCCTTAGCTTTGCTTTGGATAAAAGTCGGCCCAACAGCCAGACTCTGGTTGACAAGCTTAACGAAATACTTAGATCCATGTATAATGACGGCACATTGGTTAAATTGTCGGAAAAATTTTATCATACCAACTTGATTCCAAAATTATAATACAAGAAACCAGAAGCGGTTTTGATATTCCATATTTCATGCCGCTTCTTTCCTTTATTGTATCGACAGGTTGTTACATAATGCAAATTTTTTCAAGTTCAAGGCGAAAAATAAATTTGACCACAGGCATACATGCCGTATTCCGAGGATTAAATTTATTTTTCAACGCCGAAATTGGAAAAATTGGGGTTGTGTAACAGCCTGTCAAGTTCAATTCTAAGGCATAAGGAGCGATTAAATGAATGCCACGGCAACGCAATCAGGAGAGACCTGCATCCCACCGGAAGCTGAAGCGGTTCTTCTAGGAATCCAAGAAAAAAAAATAAGATACCGGCGGCATATAATCGTTGCTTTTGCTGTTTTGATCACTCTTATGGCAGCCACTCTAATCATCATAGGACTTGATTTTAAGTTCATGATCAAATGGCTTCCCTTTATTCTTGCGGGCAGCGGATATACCTTTTTAGTTGCTTTTCTGGCCATATCACTGGCGTGTTTCCTTGCAATCATAGGAGCTCTGGGCCGTCTTTCCAAAAACCCTGTATTAAACAGTATTGCAACATCCTATGTCTCCCTTATACGTGGGACTCCTCTTCTGGTCCAGGTTTATATGTGGTATCTTGCTCTGCCGCAGATCGGCGGTGCCCTTGAAGGATATGGAATTCCTGGGATGCAGCGTTTATTTACACTTCCTGCGGTTCCTGCAGGCATACTGGCCTTGGGAGTTTGTTATGGTGCCTATATGACAGAAACCGTGCGTGCAGGTATCCAGTCCATTAGAATCGGCCAGACAGAAGCTGCAAAAGCTCTGGGCATGACCAATACCCAGACCATGAAAAGAATAATTTTCCCCCAGGCGTTAAGGGTTATTATTCCACCGGTTTCCAATGAGTTTATTGCAATGATCAAGGATTCTTCCCTGGTTTCTCTCATGGGAGTGTGGGAACTCAGCTACAGGGCAATAAAGGTTGGAAGACGACATTTTCAATCCCTTGAAATGCTGATAATGGTTGCAATGATTTACTGGGCCATGTGCGTTCTTTTACAATTTGTCCAGGAAAAGATTGAAAAACACATGGCCCGGGGCGACAGGAGGACTTAAATGATGAAAAATTCAAAATCAATTATTAAATTAAATAATATTCACAAGGTGTTTGGCAAAAAACTTCATGTGCTTTGCGGAATTGATCTTGAAGTGAACAAAGGTGAGACTATTGTGATCCTGGGCCCGTCAGGTTCTGGGAAAAGTACACTTCTGCGCTGTATCAATTTACTGGAAGAGCCAACCGCAGGAACCATAGAAGTCGATAATATTTTAATTACTGCCGGAGAAGACAACAAAGAGCGGGAACGCCATATTCTGGACATCCGTAAAAAAACCGGCATGTGTTTTCAAAGCTTTAATCTATTTCCCCATATGACAGCATTGGAAAATATTATTGAAGGGCCCATAACAGTACTGGGCCAGGAGAAAAAACAGGCTGTCCTTTATGCAGAAGAGCTTCTTGAGTGGGTTGGACTGATGGAAAAACGTGATGAATACCCTTCCCGTCTCTCGGGCGGGCAGCAGCAGCGGGTTGCCATTGCCAGGAGCCTTGCCATGAAACCAAAGATCATGCTCTTTGACGAGCCTACATCTGCCCTGGACCCTGAACTTGTGGGCGAAGTTGTGGAAGTGATGGAGAGGCTGGCAAAAGAAGGTATGACAATAATTGCCGTTACCCATGAGCTGCATTTTGCCAGGGATGTGGCAGACCGTGTTCTGATTATGGACAATGGAAAATGGATTGAACAAGGAACTCCTGAAAAAATATTCAGCAATCCTGAACACGAACGTACCAGACAATTTCTGGCCCATATCCTATAGAAAGCCATGGAAATTTATAACCCGATTATTCATAAATTTATAAGGCACAGGAGGTTTAAATGGCTGGCAGTTTAGAAGATTTAGCCTATAATAAAATCAAGGTTGCCATCAGCAAAGGGTATATTAAAAAAGGAAGCAAACTTAAAGAGGTCTCTCTTGCCAAAAGCCTGAATATGAGCCGTGCCACAGTTAAAGGAGCAGTCAAACAACTGGTGTTTGAAGGACTGGCTGAATTCTCGCCTAATATTGGGGCATCTGTGGTCAATCCATCTCTGGAAGAAATTAAAGAGTCTTTCCTTGTAAGAGCCCAGCTTGAAAAAATGGCAACATCCCTGGCCACAAGCAAACTTAATTCAAAAGATTTTCAAGAACTCCACGAATTGATCGAAAAAGAGAAAGATGTATTTAAAGACCGGGAATTGGATCACTATTATGAGATCAATAATGCAATTCACCAGAAAATTGCAGAAAAATCCGGGAACCAGGTATTGGTGCACTATGTAAAGGAACTTTTACAGAAAACAACCATATTCCTGATTCTGTTTGATCCCTTTTATCAACTGCTGGAGGGTAATAATACATCTCCTCTCGAGCACCAGAAGATTATTCAATGGATGGAACAAAAAAATGGGGAACAGGCAGGGCTTGCAATGGAAAGGCATCTGGAAAGTGCCATGAGCGGTATTGATGTCAAAAGACTTCTGCCCAATGACTATTTAACAGTTTGAAATGTAAATAGTCAGCTTATAATGTAAATATAAAAAAACAAATTAATTAATAGGCGTAAAGGAGAATCTGTGTTCAGCCTTAAACCAACAATAAGGGTCATGACAAAAGAACAGATAAATAAGGTTCACAATGATGCCCTTTTGATCCTTGAAAAAACTGGTGTGGTTGTGGATGATCAAGGAGCAAGACATCTGTTTGAAAAAGCCATGGGAAAACCCCATAAAGACAATCTCTTCCATATACCCAAAGACCTTGTTAAATGGGCGATTAATGCTGCACCGTCTCATATACAAATTTATGATCGCCTTGGCAGCCCCTGCTTTGAACTAAAAGGGGATGGAACTCAAAAATCAGTTTTTGGAATCGGTGTCACCAATCTTCATTACCAGGACCCGATTAAAAGAGATATACAGCCCTTTCACCGTCATCACATGACTTCTGCCGTGGGACTGGGGCATAATTTAGATGCCTTTGATTTTATTTCAACTCCAGGGGTGATCCAGGACCTTCCCCCTGAAACAGCAGATATCCATGGTGTTCTGGAAATGACAGCCAACACCACAAAACCTCTGGTCATGCTTATTTCCAACTGGGATTCCTTTAGTCCAGCATTGGATCTTTGTGAGCACCTCCATGGAGATCTCTCCAGTCGTCCTTTTATTATACCCTATGTAAATCCCATCACCCCTTTGATTTTAAATTCTGAAACCACAATGAAAATGGATGAGAGTATTAAAAGAGGACTGCCTTTTATTTTTTCCAATTATGGCATGTCCGGGGCCACCTGCCCGATCACACCTGCCGGAACACTGGCGCTGCTGACGGCTGAGCTGCTGGCAGGTCTGGTATACAGCCAGCTTGTAAAAAAAGGGTCGCCCATCATTCTGGGAAGCCTTCCTGCTGCCTTTGACATGAAAAATGCAGGTAGTTTTTACTCTCCTGTTACTCTATTGCTAAACCTTGCCTGTGCTGAAATGATGTTACATTATAAAATCCCGCACTGTGGTACTTCCGGCAGCGGGAACGGCTGGGGTGCTGATCTTCTTGCTGGCACAACCTTGTGTATTAACCATTTCACAAGCTGCCTGGGTGCTGCCGGCATGGTTCCTTTTGTGGGAGGCAATTTTGATTCACTTGTTTTTTCTCCAGAACTTGTTGTCTACTCCGATGATGTGATTCATCAATCAAGGCAGTTTGAATCCGGGTTTTCTCTGGATGATGAAGCCGTTGGCTTTTCAGATATATCCGATATTGGACCGGGAGGTAATTTTCTTTTATCAAAACTCACTGGCAAATATTACAAAGAATCCCAATTTTCAAGCTCTATCTGGCCATTTTTAACCCTTGATAAATGGAGAGTAAAGGGTGAACCTTCGGCTGAAAAGATTTTAAGGGACAGGACCTGTGAACTTTTAGACAACCCGGTCAGACCAAAAGACCAAAAGGAGATTCTATCAGCCGGTGAAGCTTTTCTATCATCAAATGTCGATAGATAATATCGATTTAAATTCAACAGGTTGTTACATAATGCAAATTTTTTTAAGTTCAAGACGGAAAATAAATTTAACCACAGGCATACATTCAGTATTCCGAAGATTAAATTTATTTTTCCAACGCAGAAATTTGGAAAATTGGTGTTGTGTAACAGCCTGTTGGCCCTTCTTATCCTTGAGGAGCTGATCCATTGACCCGTTTACAAACCAGTGATATCAAAAATATTGCCTCTTGCCTGGAAAAATACAACCAGGAACTTGTACATAAGACAGGTTACTCACTCATGGGAATCGCATGCCATGCCTATGGAAAAGATGAAATTCAGATTAAACAACTGATAAAATCTTTTTCCATTCATGTAGTGCCGATTACAGCCGGACAGGGTGTTATTACGGATTTTAGTAAAATAGTTACGGCCATACTGAAGTTTTTAGGATTCAATGCCATGGTATCTGATTTGCCTGATACATCCGGTGTTGCACATGCCTTTGAAAATAAAGCAGATGCCATCATGATGGCCGATGATCACAGATTTGTGGGGTTAAATTTAAAAACCCAATTAGTGGCAGATAATGCAAAAGCAACCGGCAGAGTGTTTGTCTCAGCCCTGGATCTTATGGTCAAGGGTCTTAAGAACCATGAAGTACTCGTTCAAGGATGCGGGCCAGTGGGAGAATCCGCTGCCCATACACTTTTATCCTTTGGTGCACGTGTGGCTTTATTTGATAATAATCTTTCAGCTGCCCGCTCTTTGAAGAAAAAACTTTTTAAATATCCAGGTGGTAAAAATATTATCATTGAAGAGGATGTCAATTCAGCTCTTTTAAACCATGAGTATATCCTTGAAGCCACACCCTCCACAGACACAATCCCAGACAAATTGATATCAGATCACATGTTTGTTGCAGCACCTGGTGTACCCTTAGGAATTTCTCATAATGGTTGCAAAATCCTGAACAAATGTCTTATACATGACAAACTGGAACTGGGTGTTGCTGCCATGGCAATTTCCCTGATTCCATAAGAAAAAAGTGGGGCTATTGTGAATGATTTAACATGGACATTGACCCAAATCCAAAGACTAAAAGCACTTGGAAAAGACCTGCAAAATTTTCCTGCAAAATTTTCCTCGCCTGCTGAACGGGATAAATTATTCCAGGAAATTGAAAAAAACCAGGTTAAAGCTGAAAGGAAAAAATTATCAGACCTTTTAATAAAAGGAGAGAAATCACACCTGGAATCACTTGTTGAAAAACTTGTACAGACACTTCACCTGCAAGGTTTTACACAAGTTACTACCCCGACTATAATCACAAAAGCAGCACTTGCAAAAATGACCATTGATGAGAATCATCCACTTTTCCGGCAGATATACTGGATCAATGAAAAACAATGCTTAAGGCCCATGCTGGCACCCAATCTGTATAGTTTAATGGTTGATTTCAGTCGATTAAACCTTCGTCCGATCAGGTTCTTTGAGATAGGATCATGTTTCCGTAAAGAGTCAAATGGTGCCAGGCACAGCAGTGAATTTACCATGCTGAACCTTGTGGAGATGGGACTTCCCGAAGAAAACCGGGATGCCCGGTTAAAAGATCTGGCAGACATTATTACAAAGGCCGCAGGGCTCAATACCTATGAATTTGATATGGAAGACTCCACTGTCTACGGTACCACCCTGGATGTTGTGGCAGGCAGGCAACACATTGAAGTCGCCTCCGGAGCCATGGGACCACACCCCCTTGATGCAGCATGGGGTATTACAGACACCTGGATAGGGATAGGATTTGGCCTTGAAAGACTTTTAATGACATCCAGAGGAGATACCGCAATTGGCAAGTGGAAAAAAAGTCTTTCGTATTTCAATGGTATACGATTAAATATTTAGACATAATATGAAAATTATTGATACAAAGCTTCATGTGATTTCATCCATAAAAATGGAAATTGCTTTTCAGGATCTTGAACAAAAAATTAAAACTTCAGGCAATAACCTTGAAATTTTGAAAGCTGCAGAAAATACACTGAATAAAGCCAGAGGGCTATGGGCACCTCAGGCTGTATACCAATGGTGTGAATTTAAAAAAATCAAAAAAGACAATTTGGTACGTATCAGTCAAAGCTTTGGCAGTCATGTGGATCTTGATTTCGGGTTTTCTTTCCAATTTTTAACCCATGCCAGATATGCTCTTATTTCTGTTTATACGGCAGGACCAGAGCTTGAGAAAGAATCAAAAAATGCCTCATCTAAAGGAGATCTGCTGGAGGCCTATTTTCTTGATCTTATTGGTTTGATAGTCCTTGATCAGGCAGGAGATAAAATAAGGGAAATAGCTCAGCAACAGGCTAAAAAGCTGGGTTGGGGCGTAAGTCCGTTCTTAAGCCCTGGTTCAGTACACGGATGGGAACTGGAAGAGCAGAGCAAAGTATGTTCTCTTCTCCCCCTTGAAAAAATCAGTGTTAAAATTCAAAAGAATGCTGTTCTTTCTCCTTTTAAAACAATTTGCTGTCTCATTGGCTTGGGACCGGGATATGATTCTGTCCAGGTTGGCACAGCCTGCCGGGTATGCTCTAAAAATCATGATTGCCAGATAAAGCAAAATTAAGAACGCTCTTTGTTATTAATCTGAATTTTTATTTTTTCCTTCTCTGGGCTTCAGTCCAGTCAATTCTGCTCAGCAATCCCCTTAAAATTCTAACATCACGGGATGAAAGCCCTGCCTCACCAAAAATTCGCCTAAAAGTTCTTAACAGATGGTCCGGGTTGTGGCTGTCAAGAAAATCAATGTCCACAAGACTTTTTTTCATATGGTTGAACATATGTTCAATTTCGTCTCCAGTGGCAAATTCTTTTGGTTCAGGATCATGAAATCCACCCCCTGCATCAGACTTCAGGGAGATCTCATATAAAAGCACTGAAAGGGCATGGCTTAAATTCATGGAAGGATAGATCTCATGGGTTGGGATGGTGATAAAATGCTGGCAAAGATCAAGGTCTTTAGTTTCAAGGCCAGTGTCCTCCGGCCCCAAAACCAGTGCACATTTTATATTATAATATGATTCATGTAATTTCAGGGCAGCACTGGAAGGAGTGAAAAAGTTTTTTCTATACTTGCCAAACCTGCGGGTGGTACCAAAAGCAATTTGAATATCTGACAGCGCAGATTTAAGATCGTCAAAAACAGGGGCCTTTTCCAGAACACTAAAGGCACTTAAGGCCATTTTCTTTGCCAGAAGTGATTTATAATGTTTTGTTGGATTTACAAGCCTTAAACTTGTAAATCCAAAATTCATCATTGTTCTGCACACAGAGCCGATATTTATGGGCCCATTGGGTTCCACAAGGATAATTGAGAGATTTTGGGTCATGGTTGAATATTTATAAGCTTATTATTTAGACGGCAATTATTTTTCTGGCAAATTCAATGGCCTGGGTTTTAACAGCATCATCCATATCTTCAGGAGTTGTACATTTGCCAATAAACAATTCTCCTGCATTAACAGCCATGTGTGGGTTCTGTAAACGCTTGAAAGCTGTAAATACTGGTTCTGCATTATTCTCATATGGCCCGCCCCCTGTTGCAAGAAGAGCCTGGCGCTGCCCTTGTACAAGGGATGCATGGTCTGGTTGATGATAATTGACATACAGGCTGTATGTCCTGTCAATAATAGCTTTTAATTGTGCTGTAACCCCCCAGAAATAGAGAGGAGTGGCAAAAATCACAAGCTTCGCATTGACCATTTTTTTAAGGATTTCAATCCCGTCATCTTTTTGAACACACCCTATTTCATCGGGCACCTCTTTGCATTTACCGCATGCAAGACATCCATGTATGTTTTTAGCATTCAAATATATGATTTCAAGTTCATGACCAGAAGATTGGATCTCTTCTTTTATCCATTCAAGTACTCTGGCAGTATTGCCTTTTTTTCTGGGACTTCCCTGTAATGCAATGATTTTCATGATTTCTTCCTTTTATTTATTAGATTTCTTTTTTTTGAAGCATGGTAATAAATTATATCACAATAGTAGTTCAGGATCCGGCCATTGCAGGGTATCAAATCCATAAGCCTTTAAAATTTTAATGGCTTTATCAATATTTAGACCTGCCTGTTTAATCCCATGGGAGTCATCACCGGGAACCACACGTATTCCCATTTTCTTTGCCGTTTTAAGAATGGATGCTGTTATATAGGGTTCTTCTTCACCCCTTGCAAGGGGGCGCAGATTAAAATCAAGGACAAGATTCAAAGATTTTATCAGCTCAAGATTTCTCATGATTTTTTGCCATATTTTTGGCAGGACAAGTCTATTTTTATAATCTTTATCATAGATTCTTATAAGATCAAAATGCCCAACAATAAATGGTTTTAATTCCTTTATCATTTTATATTGAAGATCAAAATATTTCTCATACAAGTAATCATGGGAACCATATTTTAAAACAAGTTTATTATATTCTTCCTTTGAATAGTCAAAACATACATCATTGATATGGTGGACGGAACCTACAATATAATCAGGCTTAAATTTTAATATTAGACTTTTAACGTGCTCAAGATACCCAGTATATGTTTCTGTCTCCATACCTGCAAAAATTTTAATTTTAGAAGCATATTTTTGTTTTAAATTTTTAATATTTTTAAAATAATCTTTAAATTTGGTATTAATATCAAGGGCTGTAAGCTGGCTTTTTATTTCATCGGGATATAAAAACAGATCATTGGCAGGAGGGATATGCTCTGTAATTCCTACTTTTTTAAACCCAAGCTCTATATATTTTTGAATAATATCTTCAAGCAGGTCTTGGGCATGATTGCAATACTGGCCACTGTGGCCTCCATGGAGCGATATCAGGTTTTTTGTATTCATGGAGGAGAAAATACCATTAAAACCATGATAAAATCAAGTATTGCAATAAAAGCTTTATGGTGTTTTTATTGATTTTTATTTAAGATCTCTGAATCTTTCTATGATTGCCCAGCTTTTAATATTTTCCAAACAAAATCGGTGGCTTATCTATGATAATCTTCTTGACAATCTTCTTGACATTTAAAAAAATACCTATTATTTTAATTCCATCAAATGTTGGAAGCCTATCTTTGGCATTTACAATAATTTATTGATATAAAAATTTTTACTATTAATAATTCTTTATTTTCAGGAGGGGTGGCATGGCTTTGAACCTCAAATCCATTGGAGAGAAGGTTGGCCCTTTTACCAAAGTGTATGATCAAAAAGATGCAATATTATACGCGCTTGGTGTTGGTGCAGGTTTTCGTGATCTGGAATATTGCTATGAAAAAGAACTCAAGGTTCTTCCAAGTTTTTCCATAGCATCAATTTTTGATACCATGGCAGAATTTGCAATTAAAGCCCAGGTTAATCTGGCAGGTATTTTACATGGTGAGCAGGACCTTATCTTTTACAATCCTATCCCTTACGAGGGCACATTCACAACAAACGGGCAGATTGACAAAATTTATGATAAGGGTAAAGACAAAGGTGCTCTTGTAATAGGCAAGAGTGATACTTTTCACTCCAATGGAGAAAAACTGTTCACCAGCATTTTCTCTCTTTTCTGCCGCCTTGACGGTGGATTTGATGGTGAGAAATCTCCTAAAACTGATTTTCAATTTCCCAACAGGGAACCTGATTTTATTGTGGAAGATAAGCCTTTAACAGATCAGCCTCTTCTTTACAGGCTTTCTGGAGATATTTTCCCCCTCCATGCCGATCCCAACTTTGCCAAGGCATCTGGATTTGAAAAACCAATCATGCATGGTCTCTGTACCCATGGATTTGCATGCAGAGCGCTTTTAAGCAGTCTTATTCCCAATGAACCTGAAAAAGCAAGACGTATGAAATGCCGTTTTTCAAAAACTTTATATCCGGGCCTGCCCATAGAAACACTTATCTGGAAAATAGAAGAAGGCAGAGCTGTATGGAAAACCATAAATAGAGAGACCCGTGAAGAGATTATTACCAATGGTCTTTTTGAATATGGTGATATTCCAAAGGATGAAATACGCTTTGACGGCCGTGTTGCTGTTATAACAGGTGCAGGAGCCGGTCTTGGTCGAACCTATGCACTTGAACTTGCAAGACGCGGTGCTAAAATTGTTGTAAATGATTATGGAGGAGCTTTTGATGGCACTGGTATTGGTTCTTCCTCTCCTGCCCAAATGGTTGTTGATGAAATAAAAAAAGCAGGGGGCAAGGCCGTTGCCAATTATGATAATGTTGCAAGCCCAGAGGGTGGCGAAAATATTATACAAACAGCTTTGGATGCATTTGGGTCCATTGATATTCTCATCAACAATGCCGGGATTTTACGGGATAAAAGTATTGTTAAAATGGAACCTGATCAATGGCAGGCAGTCTTAGATGTCCATCTTGCAGGTTCATATAATGTAACACGCCCTGCCTTTAAAATAATGAAGGAAAAAGGCTATGGAAGAATAATCATGACCACATCTGCAGCTGGTCTTTATGGCAATTTTGGCCAGGCTAACTACTCTTCTGCCAAGCTTGCCCTTGTGGGATTTATGAACACTTTGAAACTTGAAGGCCAAAAATATGACATAAAGGTTAATACTATTGCTCCCCTTGCAGCTTCCCGGATGACCAAAGGGATCATGCCCACAGAGATATTTGAAAAAAGCAAACCTGAATATGTCATGCCCATGGTACTCTATTTATGTTCTGAACAATGTCCTGTCACAGGCAATATCTATAATGCCGGAATGGGTTTTTTCAGCCGGGCTGCTGTCTGCACAGGGTCGGGTGCGCTTATAAAAGGCAAAGACGGTATTGTCAGTGCTGATGATATAAGTACTAAAATAAAACAGATATCCAGTCTTAAAAGCAGCAAAGAGTATTTTCAGCTAAATGATCAGGTAATGGATCTTATAGCTGCCATTGACTCACCTCCCAAGGAGAGTGAGGAAGACCATGAAGGAAATGATGCTTTAAGGTTTTTAACACCAGCAGCTGTTTTTGAAAAGATGCCCGAGGCATTCAATGCTGATGCAGCAACGGGTCAGGATGTGATATTTCAATATAATATTTCAGGTAAAGAAGGGGGCAACTGGTCGTGCATTGTAAAGGACAGCTCCTGCACCATAAAGCCTGAACAACATCAAAAACCTACATGTACTCTTAATATTAATTCAAAAAATTTTCTTGCCATGATGAATGGAACCATAACTCCAATGCAGGCTTATTCATCGGGCAAACTTGTTATAGAGGGTGACATTATGAAATCCCAGCTTATAGAAAAACTTTTTAACCTGTAATTCAAGGGAGAATATTAAAATGATTGGTATTACTTCTTATGGCGCATATATTCCACGGTTGAGGCTCAACCGCTCTGCCATTTACCAGAGTATGGGCTGGTTTGCTCCTGCCACAATAGCTGTGGCCCAGGGGGAGAGATCCATGTGCAACTGGGATGAAGACTCCATTACCATGGCTGTGGCAGCAGCACGGGACTGTATAGCTGGTATGGATAAAAACACAATTGAGGGTGTGTACATGGCTTCGACTACAATGCCCTTTGCAGACAGGCAGAATGCAGGCATTGTTTCCACTGCCCTTAATCTAAGAGAAGATATTCTTACTTCAGATTTTACAGCTTCACAAAAAATTGGCAGCACAGCCCTGATTTCTGCACTTGAGTCTGTAAAAAGCAAGGAGAGAAACAATATTCTTGTAACAGCATCCGACAAAAGAGAAACCAAGGGCGCATATTTCTATGAAATGTGGTTTGGTGATGGTGCTGCATCTCTCATGGCAGGTGATACCGATGTCATAGCTCAATACCTGGGATCATATTCTATCTCCTGTGATTTTATTGATCACTACAGGGGAAGCGATAATAAATTTGATTATGTGTGGGAAGAGCGCTGGCAAAGGGATGAAGGATATGGAAAAATTATTCCAAAGGCCATAAACGGCCTTATGGAAAAACTTGATATTACAA
>CAZYDL010000062.1:0-11564 GCA_964646305.1 uncultured Desulfobacula sp.
CTACTTGTTTCAGCTCAAAGACGAATTTCAGATGCCCAATATATCTACTATTTTTCTATTTTAAAAATCCTTTATACCAAGGGCGAACTAAATAACTTTTTTTTAACCCAGGTTGATTAATGAACTCATATTCAATTTTTTAATTTTTTTGTGTTTTTTTGTCTGTTGATCAAGATAGCATTAACAGAGTTCAATCTTGTTATTCAATCAAAAAATCAAAAAATTCTCGCCCTGAATATTAAATGTTTTAAGGGGGCAAACCTTGACATAAATATCATCTTAAAATATATGCTTTAGAACAAATTTAATAAAACAAATAAGTAAAAGGAGAATACATGTTTGAGATAATAGCAAACCCTGAAGAATATCAGATTGATCATTTAATCAATGGGACCGGTAATGCAAATATAGAACTTTCCGAGGACGAGAGGGAAAAATGGGCTGATGAAATTATAAGTTTCAGCAATAAATTGACTGGATTTGCAAAAAAATCCAAAGAACTTGCAACACTGTTCTCTGGTAAAGAAAAAATATCTACAACCCCTGCTTCTTTAAAAACTTTAAAAATTCAATTATTTATGATCAATGATTCCTTAAATAAAGCAATTGGAATTGCCGAACATCTTGAGTCTGATATCATAAAAAAATAAGGCCACATTAAAAAAAATCAAATTGTTACAGAATAAATAATTTTTAGGAAATTTAAGGCGGGAGCAAAATTTGACCGCAGACATACAATTAGTATTTCAAAGATTAAATTTTGTGATCAACGAAGAAGTTCCAAAAATTATCTATTCTGTCGTAGTAAATGGTCTGTGAGTGTGATGGCCATCATGGCCTCACAGACCATATTAATTCTTGGGATGGCACAGATATCATGACGACCCCCAATGGAAATTTCAGTCTCTTTGCCATGTTCATCAATGGTAATTTGATTTCTTGAAATAGATGGTATTGGCTTTATATGAACCCTTGCAATGATATCATCTCCATTGGAAATACCTGCCAGAATTCCACCTGAATTATTTGTGGCAAATCCAGTGGATAGAATCTGATCATTGTTTTCATAACCTGTCATTTGAGCAGCATTAATCCCTGCTCCGATTTCAACTGCTTTGACTGAACCTATGCTCATCAAAGCCTTGGCAATATCTGCATCAAGTTTATCAAAAACAGGTTCTCCCAAACCTGCCGGTACATTGGATGCAATAATTTCAACAATGCCTCCAAGGGAATCACCCTCTTTTTTGACCCTCTTAATTTTTTTTTCCATTTGACGGGCGGCATTTAAGTCAGGACACTGGAGGCTGTTTTTATTTTTTTGTGCTCTATCATTTATATCAACAGCCTTGATGCCTCCAATTTCCAGTGTATAAGTTGTAATTTTAATGCCGTGCTGATCAAGTATCAATTGAGCTACAGCTCCGGCTGCAACCCTGGCAGCAGTTTCCCGTGCAGAAGCCCTGCCCCCGCCGCGAAAATCTCTGATGCCATATTTAGCCTGGTAGGTGTAATCTCCATGTCCAGGTCGAAAAATCCCGGCAATATCATCATAGGATTTTGATTTTGCATCCCTGTTTGCAATATAAATCATAATAGGGGTACCAGTTGTCAGATTATTAAATGTTCCTGACAATATTTGTGCTTTGTCTGGTTCATCTCTTTTTGTACTGGACAGGGAAGATCCTGGTCTTCTTTTATCAAGAGCTTTTTGTATAAAAGCTTTATCAATTGTTATTCCTGAAGGGCAACCTTGAACAACAACACCAATTCCTTTACCATGGGACTCCCCAAATGTTGTAATATTAAATGCTTTACCTGTGCTGCTGCCTGGCATGTTTTATTCTCCTGGATATTATATTAGCAATTTGTTCAGGTGTTTTATCTTTGGTATTAATTTTCACATGGGCACATTTTTCATATAAAGGTTTTCTTTGTATTAAAAACTCTTTTGTCTCCTCCATAACATCCTTTCCAAGTAAGGAAGGACGTGAAGACAAGGTGTTAATATCATTTTTTAATCTATGCAGTATGGTTTTGATATCTGCATACAGCCAGATACAAAACCCGCTATTCTTGATTAATTCCAGATTTTCATCATTGGTAATAATGCCGCCGCCAGTGGCCACAACCAAATTTGCATTATCTTTTAAATTAAAAAGAGCCCGGCTTTCAAGTCGTCTGAATTGATCCCACCCATATTTTGCAATAATCTGGGTAATATTTAATTTTGATTCCTGTTCAATAGCCTGATCAAGATCAATAAAATCAAAACCATTATTATGGGCAAGGATTTGTCCTGCAGTTGTTTTCCCGGTACACCTGTATCCTATTAAAAATATTTTCATTTCGCCTAAGATTGATCCATGTTTAAAGGAGTTATACCGGTCCATAATTTAAATTGTGCAGCTCCTTGATGCATGAACATGGATAAACCGTTAATAATAGTACACCCCTTGTTTTTGGCAGAAGACAGCAGCCTTGTATTCAAAGGGTTGTAAATAATATCCATAACAACCATTTTGTGATCTAATAAATGTGATGGAAAAGGAGAAGCTTCTCTTGTGGTTTCAGGGTACATTCCAATTGGAGTGGTATTTATCAGGATATCTGCTTTAAATTTTTTCATCTGTTTTATTTCATGCATGGCAATAAATTTGGCATTATATTTTAAAGCAAGTTGTCTGCCCCTTTGAATGGATCTGTTAATGATAACAAGATCCCCCTGATTTTTATTAATACCATGGGCAACAGCCTGTGCAGCACCACCTGCACCAAGAATACAAACTTTTTTATTTTTTATTCCAAAGGGTTTTAAAGGTTCAATTGCTGCCTTAAAATCTGTATTAAATCCTGAGAGTTTCCCATCTTTGTTGATAATAGTATTTACAGCACCAATATTTAATGCATTTTCATCAATGTGGTCAAGATACTCCATAACAGATTCCTTAAAGGGAATGGTTATGGAAGCTCCTTTAATATTTAAGATTTTCATTGCTTTAATGGCAAGGGCAATATTATTGATTTTAAAGGCAGTATAAACAGCATTAATTTTATAGTATTCAAACCATGCATTATGCATTGCAGGACTTTTAGAGTGTTCAACAGGATTTCCGAAAATACAATAGAGATCAGTTTTTGAATCAATCATGACTTAAATTTTTTCTTTTTTAAGAATAAAATTTTGTATCCTGTTGCCATCCATCTCTTTAACTGTAATTGTCCATTCATCAACAATAATTGACTCTCCGGATTCTGGGATCCTGCCGATCTGTTCTAAGAAAAAACCTGAAAATGTATCATAAATAGCTGACTCGGGAATTTTGATATCAATTTCTTTATTTAAGTCATCAACATCAATTTTTCCTGAAACAAGCCATTTGTTACCTTTAAGTTTAATAATATCCGGGACAAGCCTGTCAGTTTCATCAATTATTTCCCCAAATATCTCTTCTATAACATCTTCAAGGGTTACTATACCGGAAATACCACCATGTTCATCCACAACAACAGCAAGATGATTTTTTTTCTGCTTAAAATCCTGTAAAAGAGAATCAAGCTTTTTTGATTCAGGTATGAAATAAGGCTTTTTCATGATTACTTTTACATCCAATGATTTCACATTGTCTAAAGCACATGCTTTTTGAAAACTTACAAACAAATTTTTTATATGTAAAATCCCAACAATATTATCAATGGAATCTTCAATAACAGGAATCCTGGAAAATCCGGTTTTAAGAATATTTTCAATATTCAATGTCTGGGATACATCTATGACAAACATATCAGCTCGTGGAGTCATAATCTCAGAGCATGATGTGTCATCAAATTCAAAAATATTGGTTATAAACTCTTGTTCTTCCTCTTTAATTTCACCATCTTCTTTAACAACTTCAACCATGGTCATCAATTCATCTTCAGTAACAGTCTCATGGGAAATATCTTTGACTCCCTGGATTCTGGGAATAAAATTTAAAATATAAATAAAAGGAAAAAATAGTTTTGAAAGCCAGAAAATTGGAAAAATCACAACTCTGGCAACAAGAATATTGTTGCTATTAGCATAGGACTTAGGAAAAATTTCACCAAAAATAAGAATGAGAATTGTCATTATACCAGTGGCAATACCAACGGCATTGGATTTAAAATATGAAATGGCAAGGGATGTTGCAAGTGCAGATGATGCAATATTAACAAGATTATTGCCTATTAAAATAGTGGTTAAAAGAGTATGGGAGTCCTCTTTCATTTCTAATATTAATTGACCGGTTTTTGAACCATCCTTTGCAATATGAAGTGCCTTGATTTTACTGATTGAAAAAAGAGCAGTTTCAGATGAGGAAAAAAAACCTGATAATATAAGGCCTATAATAAGTAGAATTAACTCAAATGTCATAAAAACAAAATCCTTAATCGTTCCATAAAAGAGATAAAAATTAAAGTTTAAAAATAATCAACAGATTGTAAAATTTATTTTCCCAAAATCTCATATCTCAAATCTCACATCCTTGATTTTTTGTCAAATTGAATATGCCCAACAAGTTAAAGCATTCTCATTGCAAGCCTTGCCGTTCTAATGGATACGCCTTTATTTCCAAGCATTTTCCTAACCATTTGAAGCTGGTTTTCAAAAAAATTTAGATTGCCAAGCATATATATGGCTTTTTTACTGATTTTTTCACAACTTGCATTGTCCTGTAAAAGTTCAGGCATGACTTCTTGGTTCACAATAAGATTGGCAAGCCCGGCATATTTTATTTTAACAATTTGTTTTGCAATAAAGTAAGTTATCCAGGACATTTTATATACAATAATTGTGGGTACACAGCACAGAGCTGCTTCAAGTGTGACTGTGCCGGATGCTGCAATTACAAGATCGGATTTTATAAAAATTTCTTTTGCAGGCCTGTCACTGATCTCAAATAACTCCTGTTGATCTGATTTTTTTAATATCATTTCAATGTGTTGTTTTTTAATTGAATCTGCCTTGGATATAATAAAAGAAACTTTTTGGTTATTACGGGTTTTCATGTATCTTGCAATTTCTTGAGCTGCTTTGATCATTATTGCAAACAGATTATTAATCTCAGTTGTTCTTGATCCTGGTAAAAGACCAATAATCAGAAATTTTTCCTTTAATAAATTATCTTTTGATAAAAAAGGTTTGGATATATTTTCAGGGTAATTATCCATAAGAGGATTGCCAACATAGGTGGCATTTATCTTGGCTTTTTTGTAAATTTTCTCTTCAAAGGGCAAAATTAAAGCTGCATGATCAATATATAGTTTAATCTTTGAAAGGCGTTTTTTATTCCATGCCCACACCTTGGGTGTTATATAATATAAAATTTTAATATTATAATACTCTTTGGCAAATTTTGCAGCTCTCAGGTTAAATCCAGGGTAATCAATAAGTATCAATAAATCCGGCTTGTTATACTCAAGTTTTTTTTTAAACAAATCAAAGGCTTGCTTGATTTGTTTAAACTGCATAATAACTTCTGTCAATCCCATGACAGACAGGTTTTCAATATTATAAAAAAGATCAACACCCTGGTGTTCAAGATTTTGTCCGCCTATGCCGGAAAAGTAAATATTTTTGTTCAATACTTTGATTTCTTTGATAAGATGCCCGGCATGAAGGTCTCCGGACGGTTCACCGGTTAACACCATGATATGTTTAAGTTTTACAGGCAGATTCATTTTACTTGTGACCTTTAAGTTAGGTGTGACCATTTATTTTTGTATTATTATAGGGTTCGACATGACATTTTTTAAATATATATGGTCATCTGGTTTAAGTATATATTTTAAGAGATATCATCATCGATAAGCCCAAGAATGGATATCTTATACTTATTTGCCAGACAAATCATTGCATCTCTGTCAAAAGAGATGGATTTTTCAGCTTCCAATACAAGAACTTTGGCACCTGCTTCATGCATGGTTTCAATGGTTTGAATGCCTGAAGAGGGAAGATCAAATCGTAAATCCTGGGAAGGTTTGGAAAGCTTAACAACAACAGCACCTGTTTTTTTTGATAAGAGCCCTCCACGTTTAATGGTAGCATCAGTGCCGTCAATTGCTTCAACGGCAAGGACAGTTCCATTGCTGATTACTATACATTGCCCAATATCAAGTTTACCAATCTGTTTGGCAATTTTCCAGCCTTGGGTAATATCTTTTTCTTGAACTTTATCTGGTTTAATTTTGGTCCAGCAGCCTTTAGGGCTTATAAGCTCGGGAAGAAGAAAAGTAGAAGGCAAAATTTCAATGCCATCCTTTAACAATAAATCTGCAAAAGAAGTCAATACAGAATTATCATGGGTTCTTATGGTTTTTGCAATAAAAGAGAGAGCTTTAAAATCAGGACGAATATTTTTAAAAATATTTGTTTTATTGATGGAGCCAAGCATTACAGCCTGGGTAATTTGATGTTTTTTAAAATATTTTATAAGTCTTGAAATCTGACCAATATAAATTAATTGTAATTCTTGAACATGGTCACAAAGAGTTTTATCGGTTTCATTATGAAAACCGACTCCATAGACTTGATATCCTTTTTGAGCAGCTTTTTTGGAAAAAAGCTCTGGAAACTGTCCTGCACCGGCTATGAGTCCAATCTTCATCTTTCTGATAACGACCTCCGTGTTATCTTGTAACCCCCCTGCTTGATCTAACAATGAAATTTATAAAATTCTGCACCTCAGGAATCTGTTCAGTTTCAGCTTTTACCCGTTCAGTAGCCTGTTTGACTGTCAGCCCGATTCTAAAAAATATTCGATAAGCTTTTTTAAGCTCGCGAAGAGTTGATTTAGGAAATTTATGCCGTTTTAAGCCAACATTATTAAGACCATGAAGACTTGCACGATCTCCGGCAGCTATTACATATGGCGGGATATCTTTAATAACTGCTGATTTTCCACCAATATAAGCATAATCTCCTATATGAACAAATTGATGGATTGCCACCAAACCTCCAACTGTAACATTATCACCAATAGTTATATGGCCTGCAAGTGTGGAGTTATTTGCAAGGATGACCTGCTTTCCAGTCTTACAATCATGGGCGATATGGGTATAGGCCATGAGGTAGTTTTCTTCTCCTACCTGTGTAATACCGCCTCCGAATTCAGTTCCACGGTTAATGGTGACAAATTCTCTGATAATTGTTCCCCTGCCAATTTGAAGATATGTCTTTTCACCATGGAATTTAAGATCCTGGGGAGCGCCTCCTATGGCAGCATTTTGAAAAATCTGGCAGTCAGCTCCAACATCTACATATTGATCAATGGTAGTATAGGGTCCTATGGTAGTACCAGAGGCTATGTTTACATTTGATTTAATAATAGCAAAGGGTCCTATCTCTACATTGCTGTCAATTTCAGCTGTGGGATCAACTAGGGCTGTGGGATGAATCATTTTGACTCCAAATTTTTTATTTTCTTTTCCATGGAAAAAAGTTGTTTTCTCATTTCTGGCAGACGTGATACAATGCTTACAACTTTACGCCAGCGTTTATGCTCCATATGCGGAATACCCGATACAATTTCATTTTTTGGTACATTGGCATAAACACCTGTAAATGGTCCCACAATAGATCCGTCTCCGATCTTAATATGTCCGGTTATGGCGGATTTACCTGCAATAATAACATTTTTACCTATGGTTGTGCTTCCTGCAATACCAACCTGGGCAACAATTAAGGTATTATCCCCTACTTTGACATTATGTGCAATGTGTACAAGATTATCGGTTTTAACACCATTGCCTATGGTTGTAGTCCCAAGAGTTCCTCTGTCAATGGTATTGCCGGCACCAATTTCAACATCATTACCAATTTTTACATATCCAGTATGAATCAATTTTTCATGTTTTTCACTACTTTGAGCAAACCCAAACCCATCAGATCCAATGGTTGTTCCAGGGTGAATAATCACATTATCACCTATTATTGATTTTTCCATGATAGTGACATTGGGTTTAATCAAGGTGTTTGCCCCTATTACAACATCATCGGCAATATAGGTGCCCGGCATAAGGTGAACATTATCACTAAGTTTTACATTATCACCTATGACTACATTGGATTGAACAATACAATTTTTTCCAATTTTAACATTAAATCCAATATTTGAATTGGGATGAATACCAGGCTTTTTTTCCTTTACAGGATGAAATATTGATACTAGCTTAAAAAACGAAATTTTTGGATTTTTAACTTTTAATAAAATTTTGTCTTTAAAAGAATCATCAAGGAGATGTGAGTCTGGAATAATTACAGCTCCAGCGCGAGTTTGTCCAAGATTATTTAAAAATTTTGAATCGCTTGCAAAGGTAATCTCATAAAAATTTGAATCTTGAAAAGAGGAAACTCCATTTATAACAAAATCAGAATCCCCAATAATGCCAGCATTTATTATCTTTGCAATTTCTTTGACAGATAGTTCCATTATTAAAACTTAAAAAAAATCAATTTGCTTTGGAAATTTTTAAATTATATTCTTTAATAATCTGGTCAGTTATATCAAGAGTATTAGGGAAATATACTATGCCGGAAGCTTTTTTTTCAAGAATAATAGTATAACTCTCTTGTTTTCCTAATTTTTTAGCAATTTCAAAAACCTGTTTGCGGATTTCATTTAATTTTTGGAACTCCAGCTTTTTGAATTGAGCTTGAAAATTCTGCTGCATTCTTTTAAAATCATTTGCCCTGATTCTAAATTCACGCTTTTTTTCCTGCTGTTTTTCAGGACTTAAAACAAGGGCTTCTCTTTCAAAGGTTTTATTCATTTCATCTAATATTTTCTTTTCTGATAGTATTGCCTGCTGGAATTTTGCAGCTCTGGCTTTGATCTCTTTTTGTGTCATCTTTCCAGCACTTGATTCCAGTAAGATTTTATCGAAATTAATTACTCCAATTTTTATGGTTTCTGTACAAAAAACTGTGGAACTAAATCCGAAAAACAAAATCATTACACCTAAAGCTGTTATTATTCGTTTCATAATCTCCTCCAACATTAAATTATTATCTTTTTATATACAATACATTTTGATTTAAAAAAAAGCACCAACAGAAAATTCAAATTGGCCTTCACCTCTCTCTTTTACGCCCTTTCCATCAATTACCCAGGCATATTCTACTCTTAAAGGTCCTACAGGTGAATCCCATCTGACACCCGTTCCAACACTGGAAAATTGATCAGCAAAATCAATATCTTCACTCTCTCTATATACATCTCCGCGGTCGTAAAAGAAGACCCCGGCAAGCTTATATTTTTCTGTCAAAGGAATAGTTATTTCAGCATTAAACTGGACGTATTTTTCACCGCCTCTATCCTTTGTTTCTCCAGAACGATTACCATTAATATCATATTTGTCAAATCCTCGGATTGATTTCATCCCTCCAAGATAAAACTTGACATAGTCAATATCAATATCATTGCCTGTCCTATCAATAAGATATCCTGCTTCTGCATGCAAGGCACCTGTAAATTTCCAGAAAAGAGGGAAAAACACTCCGGTTTCTGCAAGAAACTTAGTATAAGCAATATCTCCTCCAAGAAATTCTCCTGCATATTCTATGGAAAATTTATGTTTACCACCCTCGGTGGGCAAAAAAAGATCATCTCTTGAATCATATTGGATAAAAGGCATTATACTGCTTATTAAAAAATCACCAGGTGTCATATTGGTATTAACAGAATCAACATTGGAAATTTCATAATCCTCAATATTATACCTAGCACCAATCCGTGTGTAGTCAAAAAGCCTGTATCCAAGTCTTAATGTCATTCCAAGGGAGTCTTTGTCGTAATAGTCATATTCCCTTTCTTCTTTATACAGTTGAATTCCACCAGAAATTTTAGTGTCCATTATATATGGTTCAAAATAGCTTATATCATATAAAGTATCCTCTTCACCAAGTTTAGCTTCCAATTTCAGGGTCTGCCCATTTCCAAATAGATTGCGTTCTTGAACAGATCCTGAGATAAAACCACCGCTTGTACTGCTGAATCCGCCACCAATGGAAAAACTGCCTGTCTGTTTTTCAACAACTTTAATATTAAGATCCATTTCATTTTCAATGGCAGTGTTCTCAGGTTTAATATCAATTTCATTAAAATAATCCAAACGGTTTAAATTTTTAAAACTTTTTTGAATATTTCCCTTGCTGTATGAGTCCTGCTCAACAATTTTGAGTTCCCGTCGTATGACCTTATCCCTGGTTTTCAAATTGCCGCTTATATTAATTCTGTTAAAATGAACAACAGGACCTTGATTAATTTCATAGGTAATATTCATTATTTTATCCTGTTCAATTTTATCCACAAGTGGATTAATATTGACCTTGGCAAAACCTTTATTAAAATAAATATCAGAAATAGCATGAATATCTTTTCTAATATTTTTCCTGTTGTATAGCTCTCCCTGCTGTGATTGAATACTCTTAAATATTTCTTCTTTGGATAAAATCAGATCCCCTGTAATATCAATTTCATTTATTTTATATTGGAAGCCCTCTTCAATATTAAAATGAATTGAAATAAATTTTTCACCAATTTCAATATCAGGATCAGACACTTTTGCATCAATAAATCCATTGTTTTTATATAAAGATTCAATCCTTACTACATCGTTTTGAACCTCAATTTCATTAAGATCTCCCGATGATGTAATCAAAGAGAAAAACCCTTTTTCAGCAGTTTCCATGGCTTTTTTTATCTCTTTATCAGAAAAATATTTATTACCCTCAATGCTGATCTTTTCAACTTTAAGTTTTTCTCCCTCATTAAAAGAGAAAATAATATCTGCTTGGGAATGTTCCAATGGCATGATTTTATAAGTGATAGAACAATTATGATAATTTTTCTCAGTGTACATCATACGCATTCTATCAACATCTGAGTTGAGTTTATTGATATTTAAAATACCACCGGTCCTGGTAGTGACAATATCCTTTAGTTCTTTCTCATCATAAATTGTATTCTCCTTAAATCCAACTTTTCGTATGGTGGATTTTTCCACAACTTTAAAGAGTAATTTAACTCCTGTATCAATGGTTTCTTTTTCAACAACAATATTATCAAAATATCCCATGGCATAAATTTTTCTAAGATCTTTGGAAATATTATCGGATTTTATGATATCACCGGCTTGAGTATCTATACTCCTTAAAATTGCATCAGATTCAATTCTTTTATTTCCTGTTACGGCAATATTGACTATAATCTGTTGCTGATATAATTCTCCTGTGATTTCCTTGCTCAGTTTTGTAATGGCAGCAAAAAGATTTTCAAGACTGTCTGCATCGGCATAAATGGAAGTAAAATTTTTCTTTTCATAAATATCTATAAGTTTTGAATCTATGCTTATACTCTGGCCTGCAAGGAAAACCGACCCAGTTAAAATATAATCAACTCCTATTTTAATTCCATATTGTCTAAACTGCTGAAAATCCCATAGATCAGGATTTTCTTTTAGTTCTGGAATAACCACCTTGGTGCCTTCTAATTCAAGTTTTTTGGAAATCAACAGAGGTATTTCTTTTAAGAGTTTATCAT
>CAZYDL010000062.1:11574-13556 GCA_964646305.1 uncultured Desulfobacula sp.
AATTGCAATTTTGATACTTGTATATGCAAACAAGTTACCATAAAAAACAGTGCAAAATAAAACTACAATAATAAAGGTTTTTTTAAAAAAAAATTTGTACATATTATATTCCTAAAAGCTTACATTTAAATTTATACTTCATTATTATGCAGGGATAATTTTCCCTTTCTCTATTGTAACATTTCTTTGCATCATTCTTGCAAGTTTGTTATTGTGAGTAACCACAATAACAGTCATGCCAAATTCTCTATTGAGTTCATCAATTAAACCATGCATATTTTCACTGTTTGCCCTGTCAAGGTTACCCGTTGGCTCGTCAGCAAGAAGTATTGCAGGTTTCATCACCAAAGCCCTTGCCAGAGCGACCCTTTGCTGTTCTCCACCTGACAACTCTTCCACTCTGTGGGAAATTCTTGAAGAGAGCCCTACTCTTTCAAGCATATTTAAGGCAGTGTTTTCAACCTTTTTTTTATTTTTACGTGTGATCTTCTGATTTTGGGCAATTAATCCAGGCATCATGACATTTTCCAGGGCAGAAAAACCCTGGAGCAGATAATGAAATTGAAAAACAAAACCGATTTTTAAATTTCTGAAATTTGCAAGTTCCTTGTCATTATACAATGACAGATCATTATTCTGAAAAAAAAAATTCCCTGCATCCGGCTTATCAAGAGTTCCAATAATATTTAGCAGTGTTGACTTGCCAATGCCGGATGATCCGACAACTGCAATTGTTTCACCTTGAAAAATTTCAAAATCAGCCCTTTTTAAAATCTCTATTGTCGATATACTTGAAGAAAAGCTTTTTGAAATGCTGCAAAGTGATATAAGCGGGATCAGTGATTTATCCATACCTTAATGCCTCGACAGGATCCATTTTTGAGGCTTTATATGAAGGATATAAAGTAGAAAAAAAACAGATTATAATTGCACTTATGGCTATGATAAAAACATCAAAATATTCTAACTGGACAGGAAGAGTGGAAAAAGGGTAAGCATCAGGCAATTGGATGAAATCATATTTTTTAAGGAGAAAACAAGCTATAACTCCTAAAATTGTACCTGTTAAGGTGCCGATTAGTCCTATAATCATACCTTTAAACATAAATATTGTTCTTATTGTCTTATTTGTTGCCCCCATTGCTTTTAACACGGCAATATCACGGGTTTTTTCCATAACCATCATAATCAATGCACTGGCAATATTAAATGCTGCAACAAGAATAATTAAGGTAAGAATTATAAACATGGCTGTTTTTTCAAGTTTCAGGGCTGCAAAAAGGCTTTTGTTGATATCCATCCAGTCCCGCAGATAAAAAGGGTAATTTAATACATCTGACAAATCATTTTTAACCTTTTTAACCTCAAATACATTATCAATCCAGATACCAATGGCTGAAATTTTATTGTCTGCACCAGAAAGCTGCTGGGCTTGTTTCAAGTTAACATAGGCAAGAGCATTGTCATATTCATACATTCCAGAATCAAATACATCCTTTACCATAAACCGTTTCATGGATGGGATATGACCCACAGGAGAGATAAATCCATTGGATGACATGAGAATTATTTTATCGCCTTTTGTAACCCCTATGGAATTGGCAAGTTCTTTACCCAAAATAATTCCCGGATAATTGACATCAGGAGAGTTAATGCCGGGTGAGGATATATCTGTTTTTTTACTGCCAAGAAGGTTTTTAAGTTTTTCAGGATCAAAACCTTTAATCAAACTAAAACCTTTTTCAGGATCAATGCCTCGTATCATGACTCCTGCAAAAGAGCGGCTTGATCTTATCATTGCCTGAGCAAAAACAATTGGTGAAGTTCCCTTAATTTCATCTCTTTGATCAAGGTTTTGAATAATTTTAGAATAGTTATCAAATTTGCCGGAATAATTCATGACAAGTATATGGGGTTCAAGCCCGAGAATTCTTTTCCTAAAATCAGTTTCAGCGCCACTCATAACTGCTATGACAATCACC